>NZ_JBICUN010000002.1:12784-151837 GCF_043198195.1 Micromonospora sp. NPDC048868 | reverse complement strand
CGGGGGGGGTGCTGCGGGGGCGCCCCCCGAGGGGCGCGCCGGCCGGGCCCCCCCCCCCCCCGCCGGGCCGCGCCGCCCCCCGCCCGGGGCCGGGGGGGGGCCCCCCCGCCCCCCCCCCGGCCGGTGCGTCAGTGGCCGCCGTCCCCGGCGACCGGCGGTGGAGTCAGCAGGCGACGCTGTTGAGCTTGACCGTCCCCGGGGCGGCGGACGCGCCGTTGGCGGTGAAGCCGACCGTCACCGAGGCCCCCGGCGCCAGCGCCCCCGCCCAGGTCGGGGCCGCCGCGGTCACCGTGGTGCCGGACTGGGTCACCGTGGCGTTCCAGCCGCTGGCCAGGCTCACCCCGGCCGGCCAGGCCCAGGTGACCTGCCACGGGTTGACCGTCGCGGTGCCGGTGTTAGTCACCGTCAGCTCCCCCTGGAAGCCGCCCTGCCACGCGTTGACCTGCTGGTACGCGCCCGTGCAGCCCCCGGTCGGCGGAGGCGGCGACGAGGTCGGCGTCGCCGTCGGCGTGCCGGTGGGGCCGCCCCCGCCGCCCACCGGCGCGATCAGGTACGGCTGGAGGATGGCCTGCTTGGTGGTGTTGATGTTCGTCCAGTCGTCGAGCGCGATGCCCCCGGTGTCACCGGAGTTCGGGTTCCACGACCAGTAGGTGAAGGACATTCCGTCGATCCCGGTGCCGGTGTAGGCCATCAGCTTCTCCAGCCACACCTTGTCCCGGGGATCGGCCAGGGTGCTGCCGAACTCGCCCATCATGATCGGCGCGATGTTCTGCTTGTAGAGGTAACCCCAGTACTTGTCCCAGATGCCCGGCAGGTTCGCCGGGAAGTCGGGGGACTTGAACCAGTTCTGCTCGAAGACCGAGGTGGCGTACTCGTGCGGCGAGTAGACCAGCCGGTTCGGCACGTCGAGCCGGACCGGGAAGTCCTTGGCCTTCGTCAGGTTGCCGCCCCACCAGCCGCAGTCCTCGTCGTTGCTCGGATCGTTGTCCCAGACGTTGGAGAGGCCACCGCTGGGGCAGCTCACGCCCTCCACGAAGATCAGCCAGTTCGGCTGCACCGACAGGATCGCGTTGCCGGCCCGCTCGGCGGCCAGCCGCCAGTCCCGCGCCGGATCGCCGCAGCCCCAGCACGCGCCGGTGGCCGCCGGGTTGGTCCCCTCGGCGTGCGGCTCGTTGTGCAGGTCCGCCCCGATCACCGTGGTGTTGCCGGCGTACCGCTGGGCGAGCATCTTCCAGTCGTTGATCCAGGTCGCCTCGGAGACCGTCGGGGTGTACCAGAGCGCGGACTGGCCGGCGGAGGTCGGCCGGTGCCGGTCGAGGATGACCCGCATCCCCTTGCCGCCGGCGTAATTGATCACCTTGTCGAGGATCTGCAACGGGGAGAGCCCGACCAGGTCCGGGTTGACGAAGTCGTTGATGCCGCTGGCCGTCGCGCCCGGCTTCAGCGCGTCGTTCGAGTACGGCACGCGCAGCGTGTTGTAGCCGAGGCTGGCCATCTTGTCGATCTGCCCCCGCCACGGGTTCGTGGACCACAGCCCGTGGAAGGTCTTGTTGTCGGTCTCCATGCCGAACCAGTTGATGCCGGTGATGCGTACCGTCGCGCCGGTGCTGTCGACGATCTTGTTGCCGTTGGTGTGCAGGTAGCCGGTCCCGGTGCCGGCGGGGGCGGCGACGGCCGGGGCGGTGCTGACGGCGGCGGCGACGAGGACGCCGGCCGCGGCGGTGGCGAGCGCGGTGATCGCGCCGCCGAGGGCGCTGCGTCGGTGCATGCGAGCTCCACTTCGAACTGCCCGCCGCCGCCACCGGCGGCGCGGGCGGGAACCGGGCGACGGCCGTCACGCTCCCTCAGGGAGTACGCGGACAGGGCGCGACGGAACGTGCCACGTGGGATGCGGCCGCTCGCGGTACCACCGGCGTCCCCCGACGACGCGGTGTGCGCCGCCGGTGCCCTCGCGCCGGTGCCGGACCTGGCTCCGCCGCTCATTCTGATCAGCCCGCCTCGATGCGTCAACCGTCGCGTGCCCGGCCCGGGCGGCTGCGGGCGGACAGGCGGAAGCCCCCGGTCCGTGGCGGATCGGGGGCTTCCGTGGTGGCTCGGTCCGAGGTAGCTCGGGGCCCGCCGGGGTGGGGCGTTCCGGCTCAGCCGGCCTGCTCGGCGAGCTGGAGGAACTGCCGCTTCGAGGCCAGGGCCTGCTCGGCCTCCTTGACCCGCCGGGCGTCTCCGGCCGCCTGGGCCCGGGCCAGCCGCTCCTCGGCCTCGGCGACCTGCGCGCGCATCTGGGCGAGCAGGGGGTTGTCCTCCTTGGTGGTACGCCGCCACGCGGAGTCCATCACCTCGCGGACCTTCTCGTCGATCGCGCGCAGCCGGCGCTCCAGCCCGGCCGCCGCCTCGCGGGGCACCCGGCCGGCCTCGTGCCACTGGGCCTGGATCTCGCGCAGCTTGGCCTGCGCGCCCTTCGGGTCGCCGTCGACGTCCAGCGCCTCGGCCTCGGCGAGCAGCGCCTGCTTGCGCTCCAGGTTGCCCCGCTGCTCGTTGTCGCGGGCGGAGAAGACCTCGCTGCGCCGGGTGAAGAACTCGTCCTGCGCACCCCGGAACCGTTCCCAGAGCTTCTGCTCGGCCTCCTTGGAGGCCCGGGGAGCGGCCTTCCACTGGTTCATCAGGTCCTTGAGCTGGTTGGCGGTGGCCGCCCAGTCGGTGGAGTCCTTGAGCTTCTCGGCCTCGGCGACCAGCTCCTCCTTGACCGTCTGCGCCTGCTTGCGCTGCGAGTCGAGGGAGGCGAAGTGGGCGCCCCGGCGGCGGGTGAAGCCGTCCCGCGCGGCGGCGAAGCGCTTCCACAGCTCGCCGTCGGCCTTCTTGTCGACCCCGCGGATGGTCTTCCACTCGTCGAGGATCTCCTTGAGCCGGTCCCCGGCGGTCTTCCAGCCGGTTGACTCGGCGGCCAGCTTCTCCGCCTCCTCCACGAGGGCCTGCTTACGCGCGAGCGCCTCGCCGCGGGCGGCCTCGCGGGCGGCCTTGGCCTCGCCGGCCTTCTCCTCGGCGACCGTGGCGAGCCGGTCCAGCCGGGCCGCCAGCGCGTCGATGTCGCCGACGACGTGCGCCTCGGCCAGCGACGCGCGGATCCGCCGGATGGTGGTCAGTGAATGGCCGGCGTCGGCGGCACCCGAGTTGAGCCGGGCCTCCGTCAGGTTGACCTCGGTCACCAGGTCGTCGAAGCGGCGGGCGAAGTGGGCCAGCCCCTCCTCGGGCGCTCCCGCCTGCCAGGATCCGACCACCCGCTCGCCGTCGGCGGTCTTGACGTACACGGTGCCGTCCGCGTCCACCCGTCCGAAGGCAGTCCAGTCGCTCATGTGCCCATCCTCGTTCTCCCGGCGTCGGGGAGCAGTCCCGCGATCGCCGCCACGGCGCAGCAAAGTTTCCCCCGGCATTGTCACAGGTACGACCCCGTTCCCGTCGAGCGCCTATCGCCGACCGTGACCATACGGTGTCCTAGCGCCCGCGGACAGGCTCCCTGGGAGGAGTGTCGGAATCCGGCGTACGACGTGCCGGACGGGCGGGCGCCCTCGTCGGCGTGGCGACCCCGGCCACGCTGGCGGGCCCCCCGGCGGGGACCGGCCGGCAGCGGCGGCTCGAAGAGCCCGGGTGCGGGGCACCGGGCGCCGTCGTGCCGATACCGTTGCCGGGTGCCCCTGGTCGCCGCTGCCGTCTGCCCCCACCCGCCGCTGATCGTCCCCGAGCTGGCCGGTGCCGCCGCACCCGAGCTGGACGAGTTCCGCGCCGCCTGCGACGCCGCCGTCGCCGGGCTGCTCGCCGCCGACCCCGAGGTGATCGTCCTGGTCGGCGGCGGGCCGGAGACCACCCGCTTCAACGCGGCCGATTACGGCTCCCTGCGCCGGTACGGCCTCGACCGGGCCGTGCGGCTGTGGAAGGTGAACTGTGCCGGCGGCGAGCGGCTGCCGCTGAGCCTGACCATCGGCGCGTGGCTGGTCGGTCGCTCCCGCACCGAGCTGCCCCGGCTGGCTCGCTCCGTCGCGTCCGACGCCTCCCCGGCGGAGTGCGCCGAGCTGGGGGCGGCGCTCGGCGCGGCGACGGAGCCGCGTACCGCGCTGCTCGTGATGGGGGACGGGTCGGCCTGCCGGGGCCCGAAGTCGCCCGGCTACGACGACCCGCGCGCCGAGGCGTACGACGACGGGGTCGCCCGCGCCCTGGCCGACGCGGACGCCGAGGCCCTGCTCGACCTGGACCCGGTCCTGTCGGCGGAGCTGAGGGCCGCCGGCCGGGCGCCCTGGCAGGTGCTGGCCGGCGCGGTCCGGGCGACGGGCGGTGACTGGCGCGGCGAGCTGCGCCACCACTCGGCGCCGTACGGCGTCGCCTACCTCGTGTCGTCCTGGACGCCGGCGTGACCACCCGTCCACCGGCCGGGACGGTCGTCGCCGTGGTCGGGCCGACGGCGGCCGGCAAGTCGGCGCTGAGCATCGCCCTCGCGCACGCCCTCGACGGCGAGGTGGTCAACGCCGACTCGATGCAGCTCTACCGGGGCATGGACGTCGGCACCGCCAAGCTCACCCCGGCCGAGCGCGAGGGGGTGCCGCACCACCTGCTGGACATCTGGGACGTCACCGAGCCGGCGAGCGTCGCCGAGTACCAGCGGCTGGCCCGCGCCGCCGTCGACGACGTCCTGGCCCGGGGCCGGGTGCCGCTGCTGGTCGGCGGCTCCGGCCTCTACGTGCGGGCGGTGCTGGAGCGCTTCGAGTTCCCCGGCACCGACCCGGCGGTGCGTGAGCGGCTGGAACGGGAGCTGACCGAGGCCGGCCCCGCGCCCCTGTACGCCCGGCTGCGCGAGGCCGACCCGGCCGCCGCGGCGGGGATCCTGCCCGGCAACGGCCGGCGGATCGTGCGCGCCCTGGAGGTCATCGAGCTGACCGGGGCGCCGTTCACCGCCGCGCTGCCCGAACCGACCCCGTACTACCCCTCGGTGCAGCTCGGCGTGGACCTGGACACCGCGCTGCTGGACGAGCGGATCGCCCTGCGGGTGGACCGGATGTGGGCCGACGGGCTGGTCGCCGAGACCCGGGACCTGGTGGGGCGCGGCCTGCCCGACGGGCGTACGGCCAGCCGCGCGCTCGGCTACCAGCAGGTGCTGCGTTTCCTCGCCGGGGAGCTGACCGAGGCCGAGGCGCACGACGAGACCGTCCGGGCCACCCGGCGCTTCGTCCGGCGGCAGCGGTCCTGGTTCCGCCGCGACCCGCGGATCCACTGGCTGGACTCGTCGTCGCCGGAGCTGGTCCCGGCCGCCCTGCGCCTGCTCCCCGCCGCTGCGCGATGATGGGGGCGTGCAGTTCACCAAGGGCCACGGCACCGGCAACGACTTCGTCATCCTCCCCGACCCGGACAACCGGCTCGACCTGACACCGGGGCTGGTCGCGGCCCTCTGCGACCGGCGGCGCGGCCTCGGCGGCGACGGCGTGCTGCGGGTGGTCCGGGCGGCCGCCCACCCGGAGGGCGCCGAGCTGGCCGGCGAGGCCGAGTGGTTCATGGACTACTGGAACGCCGACGGGTCGTTCGCGGAGATGTGCGGCAACGGCGCCCGGGTCTTCGTCCGCTACCTGGTCGACTCCGGGCTGGCCGAGCCGGCGGAAGGGGCGCTGCCGGTGGCCACCCGGGCCGGCGTCGTGCGCGCGCTGGTCACGGCCGACGCCATCGCCGTCGAGATGCGCCGCCCCCGGCTGTACGACACCGCGACCGCCACCCTCGGCGGGCTGACCCTGCCCGGCACGGCCGTGGACGTGGGCAACCCGCACCTGGTCTGCGCGCTGCCGGCCGGGCTGGAGCTGACCGCGCTCGACCTCACCCGGGCCCCCGACGTCGACCCGGCGGTCTTCCCCGCCGGGGTGAACGTGGAGTTCACGGCCCCCGGCGAGCCCGTCGATGACACCGACGGCCACGTGCTCATGCGCGTGTACGAGCGCGGCTCCGCCGAGACCCTCTCCTGCGGTACGGGCGCCTGCGCGGTGGCCGCGGTGGCCCTGCGCGACGCCGGCCGGGACACCGGCGTGCTGGCGGTGGACGTTGCCGGCGGACGCCTCTCGGTCACGGTGACGGAGGACTCCTGCTGGCTGGCCGGCCCAGCCACCCTGGTAGCCACCGGCACCCTGGACCCCACCACCCTCACCACGCCCGCCTGACCCACCCGCCCCCGGGCCCCCCGCCCCGCTCTCGGCTCGGGGCCGCTTCGCTGGCCCGACCCCCCGCCCCGCCCTCGGCCCGGGGCTCCGCTTCGCTGGCCCTGCCCTGCCCTGCCCTGCCCCGACCCTCCCGGACCCCCCGACCCCGTTGATCATGAAGTTATTGCCAGGTATAGCGCTCTCCTAGGGCAACAACTTCATGATCAACGCGCTTGGGGCGGGCGGGGCGGGACGGAGGCGGGGTGGGGCGGAGGCGGGGCGGGGCGGGGCGGGGCGGGGCGTGGGTGGTCAGGGGGTGGCGCTGGCTTCGGCGGCGATCTCGGGGAGGTCGGCGGGGCCCGGGTCGGCGGCGGGGGCGGGGGCCGGGTTCTGGGCGGCGGCGCGGACCGCCGCGGCGACCGCCGGGGAGACCCGGGAGTCGAAGACGCTGGGCACGATCACCGTCGGGTTGATCTTGTCCTCGCCGACCACGTCCGCGATGGCCCGGGCCGCCGCGATCGCCATCTCCTCGGTGAACTCCTCGGCGTGCGCGTCCAGCATGCCCCGGAAGACACCCGGGAAGGCGAGCACGTTGTTGATCTGGTTCGGCTGGTCGGAGCGGCCGGTGGCGACCACGGCGGCGTACTTGCGCGCCTCGCGCGGGTCGACCTCCGGGTCCGGATTGGCGAGCGCGAAGACGATCGAGTCCTTGGCCATCGTGGCGATGTCGTCGCCGGTGAGCAGGTTCGGCGCGCTCACCCCGATGAAGACGTCCGCGCCGCGTACCGCCCCGGCCAGGTCGCCGGAGTAGTTCTCCTTGTTGGTGTTCTCGGCCAGCCACTGCCAGGCCGGGTTGAGCCCGCTCTGGCCGCGGTGCAGGGCGCCCTGCCGGTCGTACGCGATGATGTCGCCGACGCCCTGGCGCAGCAGCAGCTTCATGATCGCGGTGCCGGCCGCGCCGGCGCCGGAGACCACGACCCGGACGTCCGCGAGCTGCTTGCCCACGACGCGCAGCGCGTTGGTCAGCGCGGCCAGCACGCAGATCGCGGTGCCGTGCTGGTCGTCGTGGAAGACCGGGATGTCCAGCGCCTCGCGCAGCCGCGCCTCGATCTCGAAGCAGCGCGGCGCGGCGATGTCCTCCAGGTTGATCCCGCCGTACGCCGGGGCGATCGCCTTGACGATCTGCACGATCTCGTCGGTGTCCTGGGTGTCGAGCACCACCGGCCAGGCGTCCACCCCGCCGAAGCGCTTGAACAGCGCGGCCTTGCCCTCCATCACGGGCAGCGACGCCGCCGGCCCGAGATTGCCGAGGCCCAGCACGGCGGAGCCGTCGCTGACCACGGCCACGGTGTTGCGCTTGATGGTCAGCCGGCGGGCGTCGGCCGGGTTCTCCGCGATCGCCATGCAGACCCGCGCCACCCCCGGGGTGTACGCCCGGGACAGCTCGTCGCGGTTGCGCAGCGCCACCTTCGAGCTGACCTCGATCTTGCCGCCGAGGTGCAGGAGGAAGGTCCGGTCGGAGACCTTGCGCACGTCCACGCCGTCCAGGGCCGTCAACGCGTCGACCACCTGGTCGGCGTGGCTGGCGTCGGCGGTGTCGCAGGTCAGGTCGACGAGCACGTGGGTCGGGTCGGAGTCCACCACGTCGAGCGCGGTGACGATCGCCCCGGCCTCACCCACGGAGGTGGTCAGCCGGCCGATCGAGGACGCGTCCGCCGGCACGGCGATCCGAATCGTGATCGAGAATCCGGCACTTGGAAGTCGGGTGATGGCCACGGGGTCCCTCCGTCGACGCTGAACGGCTGCCCCGCATTTCTACTCGCCCCGGCGGGCCCCTCCGGCATCCGCCCCCACTTTTGTGGCCCGTTCGAGCGGGCATATAGCGGGTGCGTTCCGCGTTGGCACATGTCAGGATTGCTCGGTACGTGACAGAACGGACAGGAGACCGGCTTGCACAACCAGGAGACCCTTCTTCCCTACGAGGACGACGAGCTCGACACCACCACCGGTGAGTTCGAGCTGTCGGAGCGGCAGGCGCTGCGGCGGGTCCCCGGCCTCTCCACCGAGCTCGCCGACATCACCGAGGTCGAATACCGCCAGCTGCGCCTGGAGCGCGTGGTCCTCGTCGGCGTCTGGACCGAGGGCTCGCAGAGCGACGCCGAGAACTCCCTCACCGAGCTGGCCGCGCTGGCGGAGACCGCCGGCTCGCAGGTGCTCGAGGGGCTGATCCAGCGGCGCAACCGCCCCGACCCCGCCACCTACGTCGGCCGGGGCAAGGTCGACGACCTCGGCTCGGTGGTGCTCTCCACCGGCGCCGACACGGTGATCTGCGACGGTGAGCTGTCACCGTCGCAGCTGCGCAACCTGGAGCAGCGCACCAAGGTCAAGGTGGTCGACCGCACCGCGCTGATCCTCGACATCTTCGCCCAGCACGCCAAGAGCAAGGAGGGCAAGGCGCAGGTCGAGCTGGCCCAGCTCGAATACCTGCTGCCGCGCCTGCGCGGTTGGGGTGAGACCCTCTCGCGGCAGACCGGTGGTAGCGGTCGCGGCGGCGGCGCCGGCGGCGGCGTGGGTCTGCGCGGCCCCGGTGAGACGAAGCTGGAGACCGACCGGCGCCGGATCCGCCACCGCATCGCCCGGCTGCGCCGGGAGATCAAGGGCATGAAGACGGTACGCCAGACCAAGCGCGCCAGGCGTTCCCGCAACGCCGTACCGGCCGTGGCGATCGCCGGCTACACCAACGCCGGCAAGTCCAGCCTGCTCAACCGGTTGACCGGGGCGGGCGTGCTGGTGGAGAACGCCCTCTTCGCCACCCTCGACCCGACCACCCGCAAGGCCACCACGGCCGACGGGCGGCTCTACACCCTCTCCGACACGGTGGGGTTCGTCCGGCACCTGCCGCACCAGATCGTCGAGGCGTTCCGCTCGACCCTGGAGGAGGTCGCCGAGGCCGACCTGGTGGTGCACGTCGTCGACGGCACCCACCCGGATCCGGAGGAGCAGGTCCGGGCGGTCCACGAGGTGCTCTCCGAGGTGGGCGCCGACCGGCTGCCCGAGCTGCTGGTGGTCAACAAGACCGACGCGGCCGACGAGGAGACGCTGCTGCGGCTCAAGCGGCTCTGGCCGGAGGCGGTCTTCGTCTCCGCGCACACCGGTCGCGGGATCGACGGGCTGCGCGAGGCGGTCGAGGCGCGGCTGCCCCGCCCGGCCGTGGAAATCCGCGCGGTGCTGCCGTACGACCGGGGCGACCTGGTGGCCCGGGTGCACCGTCAGGGCGAGGTGCTGAGCACCTCCCACCTGCCGGAGGGCACCCTGGTGCACGTGCGGGTCGGTGAGGCGCTCGCCGCCGAGTTGGCGCCGTTCCGGGCGGACGAGGACCAGGCGGTCGCGGGCGCCCGGTGACGCCCTCCCGGCGTCACGCGTCGGAAACGCCCGGCATGCGACACTGATTCAATGCGCCGCGCTGTTTCTTCGGTCACGGTCGCCCTCGGCTTGCTGGGGGCGACCGTGGCGTGTACCGGAGTCGCCCTGGCGGCGGCGCCCGCCTCGGCCGCGTCCCCACTCGCGGCAGCTCCCGGCAAGAAACGGTGCACGGTCACCGACGAACGGCTGCGGGAGCTGTCGGGCCTGGTGGCCACCAAGAGCGGCTACATCGTCATCAACGACGGCACCGACGTGGAGAGCCGCAAGCGGGTCTTCTTCCTCGACACCAAGTGCGGGATCGCGAAGGAGCCGGTCCGCTACTCGGGTCAGGGGCCGTTCGACACCGAGGACCTGGCGCTCTCCCCGGACGGCACGACGATCTGGATCGCCGACACCGGTGACAACGTCACCAGCCGGGAGCGTCGCGAGCGGGTGGCGCTGTGGAGCATGCCGGTCAACGGGTCGAAGCGGCCGCAGCTGCATCGCCTCTCCTACCCGGAGGGCAAACCGCACGACGCCGAGGCGCTGCTGATCGGCGACGACGGCAACCCGTTGATCATCACCAAGGTGATGTCCGGCAAGGCCCAGATCTTCACCCCCGCCGAGAAGATGAAGAGCGGGGACACCCCGGCCGTACCGATGAAGAAGGTCGGCGAGATCAGCCTGCCGGAGACGGACACGGACAACCGGCTCGGCGCCCCCGGCCGCGTCGCGATCACCGGCGCGGCCCGGTCCCCCGACGGCTCCCGGGTGGTGGTGCGCACCTACGCCGACGCCTTCGAGTACGACGTGACCGATGGCAACGTCGTGGCGGCCCTGACCGGCGGCAAGCCCCGGGTGACGGCGCTCGCCGACCCGTTCGGTGAGGCGATCACCTACAGCCCCGACGGCAAGACCTTCCTGACCGTTTCCGACGGCGGCCAGCTCGACGAGGACGCGCCGATCGACATCCTCGGCTACACGCCCTCCTCGGAGGGCGCGAAGCCGGTGGCCGGCGGTGGCGGCGCGCCGAAGAAGGCCGACCAGTCCTGGATCGACGGCCTGAGCCTGAGCGACATCACGTACCTGATCGCGGCCGTGGGGGTGATCGGCGCGCTGATGGTGGCGGCGGGTGTCTTCGGCATCCTCCGGTCCCGGCGCAAGCCGGTGCCTCCCCGCGACGACGACGGTGCCGACCGCGACGACGTCCCCGCCGACGACCGGCGTGGGCCGGCGGACGACGGCTTCCTGCCGCCGGGCGACCGGGGCCGGAGCGGCGTCTACGGCGGTGCTCCGGCGGCCGGGGTCTACGGCGGCCCGGCCGGTGGGCGCGGCGGTCCCGCGCCGGCCGGCGCGGGACCCGGTGCCGCCCGCCCGGCTGGCGGTGGCGTCTACGGCGGCGCCCGTCCGGCTGCTGGCGGCGGCGGGGTCTACGGCGGCGGTCGCCCGCCCGTGGACGGGCCGCCCGGCCCGGGTGTTCCGCCGCCGGGTGGCGGTGGACGCCAGGGGAGCGGCGGCCGGCAGGGTGGTGGCCGCCAGGGCGGCGACGGTGGCCGTCAGGGCGGTGGCGGACGCCAGGGTGGTGGCGGCGGTCGCCAGGGCGGCGGTCGTCCCGGTGGCGGTGTCTACGGTGGCGGCGGGCAGCCGGGCGGCGGCGTCTACGGCGGTGGCCGGGCGGAGCCGCCGCGTCGGGGCGACGAGTCGGATCCCCGTGGCCAGCGGCCGGTCCGCCGGCGCGACGACGGCCCCGACGACGGTCGCGGTTACGGTCACGTGCCCGGTGGTGGCCGGGGTTACCGGGGCGACCGCTACCGAGGTGACCGCTACTGAGGCTGGGCCTGCCGGAGCGACGGCTACTGAGGCTGGGCCTGCTGGAGCGACCGCTACTGGGGCGCTGGGCCTGCCGGAGCGACCGCTACTGGGGCGCTGGGCCTGCCGGAGGCGCAACGGCCGCTCAGGACCCGCAGCTGAGCGGCACGGCACCCGGGTGACCGCCGAGGGCGGCCACCCGGCGCGGTGGCGGATCAGATGCGGCGCAGCACCGCGACGACCCGGCCCATGATCGTGGCGTCGTCGCCGGGGATCGGGTCGAAGGCCGGGTTCTGCGGCATGAGCCAGACGTGCCCGTCGCGGCGGCGGTAGGTCTTCACGGTCGCCTCGCCGTCGAGCATGGCGGCGACGATGTCGCCGGCCTCGGCGGTCGGCTGCTGCCGGACCACGACCCAGTCGCCGTCGCAGATCGCCGCGTCCAGCATCGAGTCGCCCTTGACCTGGAGCATGAAGACCTCGCCCTCACCCACCAGCTCGCGGGGGAGGGGGAAGATGTCCTCCACGGCCTGCTCGGCCAGGATCGGGCCACCGGCCGCGATCCGGCCCAGCATCGGCACGTAGGCTGGGGCGGGACGCTGCGAGCGGGCCAGTTCGTCGTCGACCTCGGCGGGCGCCCGGACGTCCACGGCGCGCGGCCGGTTGGGGTCGCGGCGCAGGAAGCCCTTCTTCTCCAGCTCCTTGAGCTGGTAGGCGACGCTGGACGGCGAGACCAGGCCGACGGCCTCGCCGATCTCGCGCACGCTCGGCGGGTAGCCGTGCCGCTCGACCCAGCTGCGGATGAACTCCAGGATCCGGCGCTGCCGGGCGGTGAGATCCACCGTCGCGGGGTCGGGGAAGGCACTGACCACCGGGGTGACCGGGCGCACGGCGGGCTGCCCGGTCCGGCTGCGCGCGGCGCCCCGGCGTCGGGTGGCCGGCGGTCCCGCCTCGGTGATCTGCTGCGGGCTCTTCGGCCGGCTGGCCCGATCCTCGGTCACGTCCGTCCTCCCTGGTCGGCGCTGGGTGCCTTGGCGGCTCGTGGTGCGTGCGGTGGTGCTGTTCTGCGGTGGTGCTGATGCGTGCGGTGGTGCTGGTGCGTGCGGTGATGCAGGGTGACCGGTGGACGGAGAATTCCGCGCCCGGTTGTTCAAGACCGTATAGGTGAGATCGGTCATTTTCAAACATCTGTACGACCTTGCTCGGCGTGTCGGGGTGAAAAACCGCTCCGGTCGTACTCGTGTTCTGATAAATGGTACGCCTGGTCGAACGGGTGTTCGACATTCGTCCGATCGTCGGCCGTTTCGTCCCGGCCGGACCGGTAACCCGTGGGGGCGTCGGACGGTTGGTCCTGCGGCGGGCGGCGGTGCCGGTCGATCCCGGAGTCGGGTGACGCGCCGGACACGCCGGCCAACTTGACCTCCGATCCGCAGCGGCCTACGGTCAACCCCTAGATGTAGTAGTCACACGGGCGTAAGTCGCCTACAGGTTGGGTTCGACTACCCACCGCACTCCGGCACCGTCGACACGGCGAAGACCATCGACAGATGGCTCCGTCGCGCTGACGCGTGCCCGGCGAGCGGTCGGCGGACCCGCGATCGACGAAGGAGGTCGGGTGCGATGCGGTGTCCGTACTGCCGGCACGCCGACTCCCGGGTGGTCGACTCGCGGGAGGCCGACGACGGCCAGTTGATCCGCCGGCGGCGATCCTGCCCGGAGTGCGGCAAGCGGTTCACCACCGTCGAGGAGGCGGTCCTCGCGGTCGTCAAGCGCAGCGGGGTGACCGAGCCGTTCAGCCGCACGAAGATCGTCGGCGGGGTGCGCAAGGCGTGCCAGGGCCGGCCCGTGGACGACGACTCGCTCGCGCTGCTCGCGCAGAAGGTCGAGGAGACCGTCCGGGCCAAGGGGGCCGCCGAGATCCCCAGCCACGAGGTGGGGCTGGCCATCCTGGGTCCCCTTAGGGACCTGGACGAGGTCGCCTACATGCGGTTCGCCAGCGTCTACCGGTCGTTCGACTCGCTCGCCGACTTCGAGCGCGAGATCGAGACGCTGCGAGCCGCCGCGCGCGCCCGGGAGGGCGCCGGGGCCGACGCGGCCGAGGCCGCCGGCCGTACCAGTTGAATTCTTCGCAGTTTGTTGACAGTCGGATCGGGCGGCGGTGGCCGTGCGGACGAGGGGGCGGATGAGATGTCGGGGGACGGTGTGACAACCAGCAGGGCACGCAACAAGGCCGGCGCGGGGCTCAAGATCGAGCGGGTCTGGACGACCGAGGGGGTGCACCCCTACGACGAGGTCGCCTGGGAGCGCCGCGACATCGTCATGACCAACTGGCGGGACGGCTCGGTCAACTTCGAGCAGCGTGGCGTCGAGTTCCCGGAGTCGTGGAGCGTCAACGCGGCGAACATCGTGACCACCAAGTACTTCCGGGGCGCCGTGGGCACCCCGGAGCGGGAGTGGTCGCTGCGGCAGCTGATCGACCGGGTGGTCACCACCTACCGCACGGCGGGTGAGGAGTACGGCTACTTCGCCGGCCCGGCCGACGCCGAGATCTTCGCCCACGAGCTGACCTGGATGCTGCTGCACCAGGTGTTCAGCTTCAACTCGCCCGTCTGGTTCAACGTCGGCACGCCCTCGCCGCAGCAGGTCAGCGCCTGCCTGCCGTACGACTCGCTGGTCAGCACGCCCGCCGGCCTGGTGCCGATCGGCAAGCTGGTCGAGGAGAACGCCGTCGGCACCAAGGTGTACGACGGCAACGGCGGCCTGACCAGCATCGTCGCCGTCAAGGCCAACGGGGTGCGTGAGGTCATCCGGCTGCACACCAAGGCCGGCTACCAGCTCGACGTCACGCCGGACCACGTGGTGTGGAAGAGCACGGGCCAGGGCACGGGAAGCTGGGTCGAGGCCGGCACCCTCGAGCCCGGCGACCAGCTCGAGTGGCACCGCACGTACGCGTACGGCGAGAGCGAGATCGACCTGCGGGAGATCCGCGAGGCCGCCCTCGCCGGCTGGTTGCAGTCCGACGGGTTCGTGGGCCAGTACGACGAGGGCACGAACCGGTCGCTGACGATCGAGGCGATGACGGTCAACGACGACGAGTCGGACTGGGTCACCGTCGCGCTCGACGAGGTCTTCGGCACCGCGCACCGGCACGAGCGCGCGGTGCCGACGCAGAGCGACGAGTTGGACTGCCGGCGTACCCGACTCTACGGCGAGCACCTGCGTCCGTTCGTGGAGAAGTGGGACCTGCTGACGCGCGGCGTCGACATGGAGGTGCCGCAGCGGCTCTTCACCGCGCCGCTGCCGGTCGTCGCGGCGTACCTGCGCAGCATCTTTCAGGCCGAGGGCTACGTCTCGGCGCGCGAGCACTCGACGCTCGTCGCGGCGGACATGGTCTCGGAGAAGCTGATCCGTGGCGTGCAGAGCCTGCTGCTGCGGTTCGGGATCTTCTCCCGCGTGGGGCGCAAGGCGGACCCGCGCCCGGACCGCAAGGACTGCTGGTCGGTCCGGATCCAGAACGACGGCGACCGCGACCTCTTCGCCACGCACATCGGGTTCGTGGGCGCGGAGAAGATGGCCAAGCTCGAGGCGAGCTTCGCCAAGCCCGGCCGCTCGGCTGGCGACGTCAAGCGGTTGGAGATCGACCACGTCGAGCCGCTCGGCACGATGGAGGTCTACGACATCCAGACGGAGAGCGGCGAGTTCCTGGCCGGCAATCTTCGGGTGCACAACTGCTTCATCCTGGCCGTCGACGACTCGATGGACTCCATCCTGGACTGGTACAAGGAGGAGGGGCTGATCTTCAAGGGCGGCTCCGGCTCCGGTGTGAACCTGTCCCGGATCCGCTCCTCCCGCGAGCTGCTCTCCTCCGGCGGCAACGCCTCCGGCCCGGTCAGCTTCATGCGCGGCGCGGACGCCTCCGCCGGCACCATCAAGTCCGGCGGCGCCACCCGGCGCGCGGCGAAGATGGTCATCCTCGACGTGGACCACCCGGACATCCAGGAGTTCGTGGTCACCAAGGCGCGCGAGGAGGACAAGATCCGCGCGCTGCGCGACGCCGGGTTCGACATGGACCTCGGCGGCGCCGACATCGTCAGCGTGCAGTACCAGAACGCCAACAACTCCGTCCGGGTCTCCGACGAGTTCATGACCGCCGTGGAGAACGGCGGCGGCTTCGATCTGCGCGGCCGGCTCGACGGCGCGGTCATCGAGACCATCGACGCCAAGAACCTGTTCCGCACCATCTCCCACGCCGCCTGGGAGTGCGCCGACCCCGGCCTCCAGTACGACGACACCATCAACGACTGGCACACCTGCCCGGAGACCGGGCGGATCACCGCGTCGAACCCGTGCTCGGAGTACCTGCACCTGGACAACTCCTCGTGCAACCTGGCCTCGCTCAACCTGATGAAGTTCCTCCGCGCCGACGGCGGCTTCGAGGTGGAGAAGTTCGTCCGCTCCGTCGAGTTCGTCATCACCGCGATGGACATCTCGATCTGCTTCGCCGACTTCCCGACCGAGAAGATCGGCGAGACCACCCGCGCCTACCGGCAGCTCGGCATCGGCTACGCCAACCTGGGCGCCCTGCTGATGGCCTCCGGCCTGCCGTACGACTCGGAGCAGGGCCGCTCGGTCGCCGCGGCGATCACCTCGCTGATGACCGGCACCGCGTACCGCCGCTCGGCGGAGCTGGCCGGCGTCGTCGGCGCGTACGACGGCTACGCCCGCAACGCCGAGCCGCACAAGCGGGTCATGCGCAAGCACGCCGCCGCCAACGACGAGATCAAGCCCTCGGGCACCGTGGCCACCGCGATCGTCCGCGAGGCGACGAAGCAGTGGACCCAGGGCAACAAGATCGGTGACAAGTTCGGCTGGCGCAACTCGCAGGCCAGCGTGCTCGCGCCGACCGGCACCATCGGCCTGATGATGGACTGCGACACCACCGGCGTGGAGCCGGACCTGGCGCTTGTCAAGTTCAAGAAGCTGGTCGGCGGCGGCTCGATGCAGATCGTCAACCAGACCGTGCCGCGCGCCCTGCGCAGCCTCGGCTACCCCGAGGAGCAGGTCGAGGCGATCGTCGAGCACATCGCCGACCACGGCCACGTTGTCGACGCCCCCGGCCTCAAGCCGGAGCACTACCCGGTCTTCGACTGCGCGATGGGCGAGCGGTCCATCGCCCCGATGGGCCACGTGCGGATGATGGCGGCCGTCCAGCCGTTCATCTCCGGCGCCATCTCCAAGACGGTCAACATGCCGGAGCAGGCCACGGTCGAGGACGTCGAGAAGATCTACTTCGAGGGCTGGAAGCTCGGCCTCAAGGCGCTGGCGATCTACCGCGACAACTGCAAGGTCGGCCAGCCCCTGTCGGTCGCCAAGCCGAACAAGGCCGCCGCGACCATCCAGGCCCCGGCCGCCGAGGTGGAGAAGGTCGTCGAGAAGGTCGTCGAGTACCGTCCGGTGCGCAAGCGGCTGCCGAAGAAGCGTCCGTCCCAGACGGTCAGCTTCTCCGTCGGCGGCGCCGAGGGCTACCTCACCGCCTCGTCCTACCCGGACGACGGCCTCGGCGAGGTCTTCCTCAAGATGTCGAAGCAGGGCTCGACCCTGGCCGGCGTGATGGACGCCTTCTCGGTGGCCATCTCCATCGGTCTCCAGTACGGCGTCCCACTGGAGACGTACGTCAGCAAGTTCACCAACATGCGCTTCGAGCCGGCCGGCATGACCGACGACCCGGACGTGCGGATGGCCGCCTCGGTGATGGACTACATCTTCCGTCGCCTGGCGCTGGACTTCCTGCCGTACGAGCGCCGCGCGGAACTGGGCATCTTCACCGCCAGCGAGCGGGCCGCCCAGCTCCGGGCCGAGGCGGAGGCGGAGGCGAGCGGTGCGGACCTCACCGCGATGGCCGCCTCCGCCCCGGTCGAGGCGCCGACCGAGCCGAAGACCGGCCCGATCGCCCAGCCGGCGCAGGAGACCGCCGACGTGGCCGCCGCCAAGCCGGCGCCGTCCGTGGGTTCCAGCACCGAACTGCTGGAGGCCGTGATCGGCAAGGCCGCCGACGCGCCGCTCTGCTTCACCTGCGGTACGAAGATGCGCCCGGCCGGCAGCTGCTACGTCTGCGAGGGCTGCGGCTCCACCAGCGGCTGCAGCTGACGTACGAGTAGTTCAAGGTGGGCCGGCAGGTATCTGCCGGCCCACCTTGCTCATTGCTGGACGCCTGTCTTCCTGTGTCCGAGGGGTTAGCACGCCGATCTGGATTCACTGCGCCTCGACTGGGACGTGACAGATGCGGTCGGCACCAAGCAGGACATCGGCAACGACGGCAGAGGACTCGCTCGCGGCATCACGGCCGGAACCCAGATCGCGGTTGTCGCGACGTCGGCGCCAGCTACCTTCGCGATGTGCCTGGACGTCGCCGTGTCCGCGCGCGGCGCCTCGTCAGCGGTCCTCGTCGCCGTCGGTCGGGCGGGGCGGGCGATTGTGCCGGGCCCACTCGTCCACCTCGTCAGCGTCCCAGACGGTCGTCCCGATCAAGCGGGCGATGGGTTCCGGGAAGCCAGGCCTACGGGTGATCTGTAGAACCCGCTGACGCGACACGCCGAACAGGGCGGCCAACTCGCCAGGCCCGTACAAGCGCGGTCGCTTCACGGCCTGAAGGGAAGTGCGACATTGTCTTGGCTATTGTCACTTACAGATTGACAACCCCAAAGGGGGTGGTGTGTGGTGTAGCGGGGCCTGCTGGTGAGAGCGGGACGACGGATCGCCGGGAGGTCACATGCCCAAGCGCGTGTCGTACGACGGCTATCTGCTGGCAGTGGCGCTCACCCTGGCCCGTCGGCACCGCCCGGTCTGGTCCTGGCGACAGTGGCGTCGCCTCTGTCGATGCGGTTCGGAGTTGCCCTGTCGGGCCCGGCATCGCGTCCCGATAGGCCGAGGCCACTGGCCGGGGGAGGAGGAGTCATGACCACCCACGGCCCCGTCCTGCCCCTGTGGACCTGCGGCGGCTGCGACGCCCCTTGGCCGTGCGGGACGCGACGCAGGGAACTGCACGCCGAGTTCGATGGCGCACCGGTGTCGCTGTCCCTCTACATGGGGTCCTACCTGGTCTGGGCCGCCGAGGACCTGACCTGGGTGCCCGCCGGACTGCTGCACCGGCGCTTCCTGGGGTGGCTGCGGTGAGCGTCATCCGGCGCGGCGACGAGCGCTTCCACTACAGCGACGGCTCCCACAAGTGGATCCCACCAGACCCGGACTACGACCAGGAAGCCTGGGACGCGATGGTGCGCCAGCACCAGCTCCAGCACCTGGAGGAGATCTCACAGCGCAGAAAGCCGCGTCAGGGGAAGACGCCGTGAGGCGTCGACCGCGATCATCAGGAGATGACGATCGCCCAGAGGTACGTCGAGTTCGCCACCCGGGAGGCGCGCGGCGTGTCGCCGGCGTACGAGCGCCTGTCCCTCGCCGTCTCCCGCGACGACGAACTGCTGGCCCTGCTCGCCGCGCTCCCGCCGGCCAGGCGGCAGCCGAACCTGCTGTTCGGCGTCGTACGACTGCTCGGCGGGCCGGTCGACGACCCGGCGGCCTTCCGCGACTTCGCGCTGGCGAACTGGCCGGCGATCGAGGCGGAACTGCGCACCCGCGCGACCCAGACGAACGAGCCCGGGCGGTGTGCCGTACTGCTGCCCGTGCTCGCCGCGTTGCCGCAGCCGCTGGCGTTGCTGGAGGTCGGCGCGTCCGCCGGGCTCTGCCTCTACCCCGACCGGTACGCCTACCGCTACGGCGACCACGCGCTCGGCGCGGGAGAACCGGTCCTTGGCTGCGCGGCCACCGGACTGGCCCCGCCGGACCGGCTACCGGAGGTGGTGTGGCGGGCCGGCCTGGACCTGAATCCGCTGCGGGTGACCGAGCCGGCGGACGTGGCCTGGCTCGACGCCCTCATCTGGCCGGAGCACACGCACCGCCGCGCCCGGCTGCGGGCCGCCGCGGCCGTCGCTGCGGCCGACCCGCCGCTGCTCGTGCGCGGCGACCTGGTGGACGACCTGCCCGCACTGGCCGCGCGGGCGCCGGCGGGCGCGACGCTCGTGGTGTTCCACACCTCCGTGCTCTACCAGGTGCCGGCGCCGCGCCGGGCGGCGTTCGCCGACGTGGTACGCCGCCTGCCCGGCCACTGGATCTCCAACGAGTCCCCGGACGTGCTGCCCCACGACGCGTTGCCGGAGCCGCCGGACGAGGCGCTGTACAACGTGCTCGCGTTGGACGGCCGGCCACTCGCCTGGACGAGCCCGCACGGGCAGGCGATGACCTGGTTCGGGTGACCCACCGGGCTGCCGTGCCGTGCACCGGCACGGCAGCCCGCGTACGTCACTGCTGCTTCTGCTGGCAGGGCACGCAGAAGCGGGCGTGCGGCAGCACCTCCAGGCGCTCCCGGGGGATCGCGGCGGAGCAGCGCTCGCAGATGCCGTAGCGGCCCTCGGCGAGGCGGCGCAGCGCCCCGCTGACCTGCTCGATGCTCCGCCGGGTGGCGGCGATCAGCGCGCTCTGGGTGTGCGCCTCGCCCGGGTCACCGGTGTCGGCGGTGAGCTGCGTCAGCCGGACGGTCTGCGCCTCGAAGTCGTTGGTCAGCGTCGTACGCAGGTCGTCGAGCCACTTCTGCTCGCTGGACTGGGTGGGTGTGGTCATGGCGTAGCTCCTCGGGAAAAAGAAAAGGGCCGAAGCTGGATAGCTTCGCCCTGGTGGCCGTTCGCAAGAGTTGCAATCGGTTCACGGAGGGCCACGTCCGGCGGGGCTCGGCAGTCGGGTGGCGACCGAGCCGGCGCACGACGGCGCGACCGCGGATCGCACCACCCGGGTCGCCACGTTCACCCGCAGGGCACACCGGCAGGCAGCAGCGGGCGCCGCCGTCACCACGACGGCGGTGCTGATCTGCTGACCGGTCGAACACATGCAGCCACCATAGGCCGGGCGGGGCGGAAAGCCAACGTGCTTCCGTGCGCACGGGGGACGGCCCGGCGCCCGGGGCCACCCGGCGGGGCGTGCGGCCCGACCGGCCGGCGTCAGGTTCCGCCCGGAGCCGGTGCTGGCGTCGACCGGTCAGGCCGCCGGCATGTCCCGCATCCGCCGCAGCGGGGAGAGAACGACGAAGAGCGCGGCGCTCCACGTGCCGAGGACGCAGATCCACAGCGCCGGCCGCAGCCCGAGCTGGCTGGCGAGCGCGCCGCCGGTGAGCGCGCCGAGCGGGATCACGCCGAAACAGACCCAGAGGAACGCCGCGTTCACCCGGCCCAGCAGGGCGGGCGGCGTGATCCGCTGCCGGTACGTCAGGGTGGCCACGTTGTAGAGCACCGCGTTGGCGGAGAACGCGGCCAGGCCGATGCCGTAGAGCAGCATCCCCCAGCCGGGCCGAGCCAGCGGCATGAGCAGGTAGAGCGGACCCGGGGCGGCCATCGCCACCCAGATCACCCGGGCCGAGCCGAGCCACGCGGTCAACCGACCGGCGAACGCGCCGACCACCAGGCCGCCCACCGCGCTGACCGAGAAGACAAGCCCGACCAGCGCCGGCGTGGCGTGCAGCTCCTCGAGCAGGAAGACCACCTCGATGGAGCCGGACGCCATGACGAAGAAGTTCGAGGCGGTGGTGCAGGCGAGGATGCTGCGCAGGATCGGCTGGCGGCGGATGAAGCCCAGCCCTTCGGTCATCTCCACCCGCAGCGGCACCCGGTCGCGCCGGGGCGCGGGCTCGCCCGGGGCCTCCCGGATCAGCAGCAGGGTCAACCCGCTCACGGCGAAGGCGAGGCCGGTGACGACGAAGGTCCTGGCGGCGCCGACGAGCCCGACGAGCACGCCGCCGATCGTCGGGCCGACGAGCTCGGCGGAGTCCTGGCTGACGGTGAGCTTCGCGTTGGCGTCCACGAGCCGGTCCGGCGGCACCAGCCTCGGCAGCATGCTCTTGTAGGCCACGGTGAACAGGACGGTGAGCACGCCGGAGAGCCCGACCACCGCGTACAGGAAACCGAGGGTGAGCAGGTCGACCAGGGCGACCACCGGCACCGACAGCAGCAACGCCGCGCGACCCAGGTCGCAGGCGACCATCAGCCGCCGCTGGTCGACCCGGTCGGCGAGGATGCCGGCCGGCAGGGAGAAGATCAGGTACGGCAGCCAGGCGAGCGCGGTCAGCAGCGCGACCTGGAAGACGCTGGCGTCGAGCGTGCCGACAGCGAGCAGCGGCACCGCCACGTTGGAGACCCGGGTGCCCAGCTCGCTGACCGTCTGCCCGGCCAGGAGCAGCCCGAAGTTGCGGCTGCGCAGCAGCGAGGGCCGTTTCGGGGCGGCACCGCCGGCGGGCCTGGCGGCCTGCTGCGTCACGTCGGATTTCCGGTGGGTGACCGCCGTGGGGAGGCCGCCGACCTCGCGGGGGCCGACGCGGCTCGCGGGCGCCCGGCCCGTCCCTGGTCCATCCGGTCAGCCTGCCGGCCCCGCCCGGATCGACGCCACTGGTTATCCGCTCCCACGCCGGGCGGCGCGCCGCCCGGCGTGCACGTGGTCGTGTCCGCCGTCCGCAGCGCCGCGGCCTGCGGGATCCGGCGGTGGCCCGACGCCTCGCCCCGGGCAGGCGCCGACGAGCGGTCTCTAGACTGCGCCGGTGACCGGAGAGCGACGACCGCTGGCGGACCGGCCGCTGACCGAGCCGCACCCGTCCCGGCTGCCGGCGGAGCACCCGGACCGGGAGCGGATCCTGGCCGCGCACGCCGCCGCCCTGGCCGCCGGCGAGGCGGGCTACCTCGACCCGGCCACCGGTCTCTTCGTGCTCAGCGCGGGCTTCCTGGCTCGGCGCGGCACCTGCTGCGGGCGCGGCTGCCGGCACTGCCCGTACGTCGACGACTGACCAGCCGTAGGGGCCTTCCACCCAGGTAGGGGGTTACCTACGGCTATCAGGGGTGGGTTTTTGTCCGGACCTGAGGCTTTGGTGGCAGCAGTTTGTAGTCGGGTATTTACTCGGCGGGTAGAGGATCTCTAAAGTTCGCTCGCTATTGTGCGGGTGATTCGGGGGACCTCGTGGTCGTGTCGTGGAAGCGTCGTGCCTTCATCTGGCTGACTTCCGTCAGTGTCGGCGTCTCGGGCAGCGGGCTCGTGGTGGCTCCGCCAGCCGTCGCCGCACCCGCTCCGGCGCCCCAGCGGGAGTGTGGCAGCGCCGAGGCGCCGGACGAGGCGGCGGCAGCCAGGCTGGCGGCGGCCTGCGGCCGGCCGATCGAGGCGCTCAGCGAGCGCACGGAGTACGCGCACGTCACCGTCGCCCCGGACGGCGTCCGCAAGCTGGTCGCGGCGGTCGCACCTCAGCGGGTACGCCGCGCGGACGGCTCCTGGGCGGCCATCGACCCCGGCCTGCGTCAGCGGGGCGACAGGTTGGTTCCGAGTGCGACCCTGGCCGACGTGTCGTTCTCCACTGGCGGCACGGGGCCGCTCGTGACGTGGCGGGAGGCCGGGGCGACCTTCACCCTCGGCTGGCCGCTGGGACCGTTGCCGAAGCCTCAGGTGAACGGCCCCACCGCCACGTACCCGTCCGTGCTGAAGGACGTCAACCTGCACGTCACGGCGACCGCCGAGGGCTACACGCACGTGGTGGAGGTGCTCACCCCTGAGGCCGCCGCGCAGCCGGCGATCAAGGCGTTGCGCTACCGCACCGGCGGGGACATGAGGATCGCCCAGGCCGCCGGTGGCGCCATGCGTCTGGTGACCGCCGCAGGGGTCACCGTCGCCACCTCGGCGCCGGCGCGGATGTGGGACTCCTCCGACGACCCGGCCCGGGCTGGCGAGGTGCTGCCTGCCCAGGCCGCAGCACGGCTGGAGACCCCGTCGGGCGAACGGGCCACCGCCGCCGAGCCGGCGGTGACCTCGCGAAGCGCGAAGGTGCGCGTCGCCGCGTCGGGCGCCCAGTTCACCGTCACCCCCGACGCCGAACTGATGGCCGATCCCGGGCTCACCTACCCGATCTACATCGATCCGGAGTTCGAGAAGCTGCGGACGAAGTGGGCGTACTCCACCAGCAACGGCGAGAACAACGACACCACCGTGGCCCGGGTGGGGCGCCAGCCGTACCCGGAGGGCGGGAACGGGGAGCGCTACCGCTCCTACTACGACTTCGCCGTGTCGGGCCTCAAGGGCAAGCAGATCCTGGGCGGGACGATCCGGGTCACGCTCGACCACTCGTACTCCTGCGACCCGACCTGGGTCTACGCCTACCGGACGAACGCCATCACGGTGGCGAGCGGCGGCCGGATGGCCTGGACGACCCGGCCGCTGCCCGCCACCTACCTCGACTCGTGGGAGGGCAACGCGAACGAGGCCGGTGGCTGCGGTGCGATCCAGCCCGACGACGACGCGGAATTTTCCAGCACCGCCGTGGTCACGGATCTCCAGCAGGCCGCCACCAACGGATGGTCCGTCTACACGGTCGGTCTGTGCGCGTGCAATCCGTCCGGGGTGGGGGAGGACTTCGAGAGCCGGTGGAAGAAGTTCTACACCGACAAGGCGTGGCTCGAGGTCACCTACAACTCCAAGCCAGCCGTGCCGACCGGCCTCACCACGTCCGGCCAGGCGTGCGGTGCGACGATCGGCACCGCCTCACCCGTGCTGAAGGCGTTCTACGGCGACGCGGACGGCGCCACGGACAGCCTGGTGGGCTACTTCCAGTACCGGCTGAAGGGGACCACGACGGTCACGGCGAAGACGGGGCAGACCAAGCCGGGCAACAACTACGGGGAGTCCGGCGTCATCAGCCTCGGGGTCGGCTCGGAGGGCAAGACGTACGAGTGGCAGGTGCAGACCAGGGACAGGGCGGGCCAGTACTCGGATTGGACGGCCTGGTGCAGCTTCACGGTGGACGTCTCCAAGCCGCTGCCCCCGACGGTGACCTCGACGGCGTACCCGGACGACGGCTCGGCGCACGGCGGACCGGGAGTCTCGGGGGCCTTCACCTTCGGCGCCGGCTCGCAGGACGCCGTGAAGTACGTCTACGGCTGGGCCGGCCAGACGACCCCGCTGACGACGGTGACCGTGGCCGCCGGCGCGTCGTACACGGTGACCCTGACGCCGCGGCGCTTCGGCTACAACGTGCTGGAGGTCTACAGCGTCGACAGTGCCAGCAAGCGCAGTGACACCACGGGACACCGGTTCCTGGTGAACGGCCCCTCCGCGCCGGTCGCGCACTGGCCACTCGACACCATCGACGGTCACAATTTCTCTGACGTGATCAACCAGGTGCAACTGACGCCCAGCGGCAACGTGAGCTGGGCGGTCAACAGCCGGATCCACAACGAGTCGACTCCAGCATTCCTCACCCACTCATACCTCTCCACCAACAGCGTTCCACTCGATACGAGCAAGTCGTTCAGTGTCTCGGCATGGGTGCGGATGGCGGACGCGGATCCGAGCGATGCAGATCCGGACCTCCCCACCAGCACGTGGACGGCAGTCAGCAAGTCAGGTGCCAGCCTGAGTGCCTTCTACCTCGGCTACCGCGTCCACAACGGCGAGCCGAAATGGTCCTTCACTCTTCCTGACGCCGACTCTGACCAGGGTCCCAACTGGCTGCACGTCGTGTCCTCGGTCTCCGTCGCCCCTCGGCAGGTCGGCAAGTGGACCCACCTGGCGGGTTCCTTCGACGCGGCCACCGGACAGGTGGAGCTCTACGTCAACGGCAACCTCGCAGGGTCCGCCAAGCGAGCGGCGGCCGGGTGGGCAGGCGGGGGTCCACTGGTCGTCGGGGCTGCGCAATACAAGGTGCCAGGCGGCGATCCGTACATGCTCACCTACTGGTTGGGCGGCCTCACCGATGTTCGCCTGTGGAACCGCGCGCTCACCATCGACGATCTGAGGGGCACCGACGCCAGCGCCGAGGCGGGTACGAACGCGATACCCGGGATCTTGGCGCCGGTGCAGGTAGCGAACTGGGACTTCAGCGGAGGACTTTCCTCCGGATGCGCGTCTCCGGTGAGCTCCAGCTACTGGAGTCAGTCGCTCGATCTCCACGGATGCACCGACCCGTACTCCGACGGACAGAACGTCGGCTTCACCGGCGACGCGTACGACGACAACGACTCGCTCTGGCTGAACCACCCGCAGCCCGACGGCTACGGCGCGACAACCACCAAGACCGGTTACGCCGCTGCGAGTGGACCCGTCGTCAACACGGGCCAGTCTCTGACCGTGTCGGCCTGGGTCCGCATCGATTCCCTCAACGGCAAGGAACAGGTTGTCGTGCGGCAGGGGAGAAACGAGCTCGATGAGGGCTCGGTCGCCCTCTATGTGGCGGCGAGCAACAGGTGGGCCTTCTCTGTGCTGACACCGTCCGCGACGGGTGCACCGGTGTGGTCGGCAGCGTGGGCAGACTCGCTGGAGCAGACCAGACCCGGTGAGTGGACACATGTCACCGGTGTGTTCGATGCGAGTGCGGGAGAGGTCCGCCTCTACCTCAACGGGGTGCGACAGCAACAGGTGGCGACGGGTGTCGACGGCGGCGTCTCCTCTGAGCCGTTCTATGTCGGAGCCGGTCACACGACATGGGGACACCTCGCGGGAAACCTGGATCAGATCAAGGTTTACGCGGGAGCCATGTCGGACCGCGAGGTCGCCGCACTCCATGAAGGGCTCTGAGCACGCGAGACCGGTGCCGGAAGCGGTATGAAACCTCGCACTCAGGAAGCCCAGACCACTGCCCACCCCTCACGGCGGAGATTTGCCATGTCTGCTCTTCCGTCGCCGGCCACCGTGGCGCGGCGCGATTCCCGGTCCTCGTTCTGGCGCCCCGAGAGCCGGCTGCGGATGGGTCTGGCCGGGAGCCTGGCTCTCGTCATGCTGGCCTCCACGCTGACCGCCCAGCCTCGGCCGGCGGCCGCCGCACCGCCGGTCAGCCTCGGCGTCACGCAACCGAAGCCGGTCTCCGCGAAGCCGGTCAGGTCGAAGCCGCGTCCGGCCGACCTGTCACAGGGCGCGAACAGGCGGCCCGTCGGGAAGGTCACCTGGCCCTCGGCCGGCGTGGCGGAGGCGGGCGTCGCACCGGCCCCCGAAAACCGGGCCGCGACGGCACCCCCGGTCACGGCGCCGTCCGCGACGACTCGGGTCGGTGCCCTGCCGGTGTACGTCGGTCCGGCGGTGGCGAAGAGCGCGGAACCGCGAGCCACTGCCGCCGCCGTGAGCCGGGCCCGGGTCGAGGTTCTCGACCGCGCCAAGGTGCCGGCGGGGTGGCGTGACGGCGTGGTGCTGCGGGTAGCCCGCGCCGACGGTCGGACGGGCGCGGGCCGGATGAGCCTGGGGGTCGACTACTCCGGATTCGCCTCGGCGTTCGGGGCGGACTGGTCGACCCGGCTCCGACTGGTGGCGCTGCCCGAGTGCGCGCTGACCACGCCGGAGAAGGCGGCATGCGGCGGTCGTCCGCTCGCCTCGCGCAACGACGGGGCGACCAACCGGGTGTCCGCCGAGGTGGAGATCTCCTCCGCCGGTGCGACGACGCTGGTCGCCCTGGCCGCCGCCGCATCCGGCTCGGCCGGTGACTACGGCGCGACGCCGCTGCAGGCGTCGTCGAGCTGGAGCGCCGGCGGATCGAGCGGCGACTTCTCCTGGTCCTACCCCGTACGGGTGCCGCCCGCCACGGGTCCGACGCCGACGGTGTCGCTGGCGTACTCGTCGAGCGCGGTCGACGGTCGCAGCGACGCCTCGAACAACCAGCCGTCGTGGGTCGGGGAGGGCTTCGACTACAACCCGGGCTTCATCGAGCGCCGGTACGTGCCCTGCTTCGACGACACCGCCAACGGCGCCACCAACGACGACCAGGTCGGCGACCAGTGCTGGGGCACCGACAACGCGGTGCTCTCGCTCAACGGACGGTCGACCGAGCTCGTCAGGGACACGGCGACCGGCGTGTGGCGTCCGAAGAACGACGACGCGGCGAAGGTCGAGAAGCTGGCGGGCGCGGCGAACGGCGACAACAACGGGGAGCACTGGAAGGTGACCGCCGCCGACGGCACCCAGTACTTCTTCGGGCTCGACGACCTGCCCGGTCACACGACGGGCACGGCCTCCACCAACACCGTTCGCGTCTACGGCAACCACGAGAACGAGCCCTGCTGGAACACCAGCTTCGCCGCCGCCCACTGCGAGCAGGCGTGGCGCTGGAACCTCGACTACGTGGTGGACACCCACGGCGGCACCATGTCGCTCTGGTACAGCCGGGAGACCAACAAGTACGCCGCGAACGCCACGGACAGCGACGAGGTTTCCTACGTCCGGGCCTCGAACGTCACCCGCATCGACTACGGCACCTGGGACCGGGGCGCGACCGACCGTTCCGTCACCCCGACCGCGCAGGTCTTCTTCGCCACGTCCGACCGGTGTCTGTCGGACTGCACCGACCACGACGATCCGGCCCGCTGGCCGGACACGCCCTGGGACCAGGAGTGCACCGGCACCCAGTGCCCCGGCAAGTACTCGCCGACCTTCTGGAGCACCCGCCGCCTGTCGAAGATCACCACGAAGGTCGCCGGCGTCTCCGGCGACGTGGAGAGCTGGGACCTGAGGCACACCTTCCCGCCGAACGGCGACGCCTCCCGCGACGGCATGTGGCTGGAGTCGATCCAGCACACCGGGCACATCGGCGAGCCGGTGACGCTGCCGGAGATCAATTTCGACTTCGTGCAGCGGCCCAACCGGGTCGACAAGACCGACGACGGTAAGCCCTCGATGCACTGGCTGCGGATGAACACCATCTGGACCGAGGCCGGCGGCAAGATCACGGTGGTCTACTCCCAACCGGAGTGCGACACCGACGGGCCCATGCCGTCCTCGCCGCAGAGCAACACCCTGCGGTGCTATCCCGTGCTCAGCGAGAACCCGTTCACGGACCTCATCGAGACCGACTACTTCCACAAGTACGTCGTCGAGGAGATCCACGAATCGGACGGCACCGTCGGCGGCACCGACGTCGTCACCACGTACGACTATCTCGGCGGCGCGGCCTGGCGGCACGCCACGGACGACGGCATGACCAAGGACAAGTTCCGTACCTGGTCCGACTACCGGGGCTACGGGCGGGTCCAGGTCCGCAAGGGCACCGACGGTCAGGAGACCCTGGCCGAGACCCGCTACTACCGGGGCATGCACGGCGACCGGGCGGCGCCGAGCGGCGGTACCCGCACCGCGACGCTCGCCGCGCTCGACCTGAACGGCGACGGCGACGTCTCGGATGCCGCCGACGCGCCCCAGGTCAACGACGAGGACGCGCTCGCCGGGCAGGTCCGCGAGCAGATCACCTACAACGGCGTCGAGACCGATGTCGTGTCGCGGGGGGCCAGCCAGGCGTGGCAGTCGGCGGCCACCGCGACCCGGGACATGGGCCAGACCACCACCTACGCCCGCTACACCGGCGTCCAGACGAGCTGGAACGCCGTCAAGCTGGACGCCGGCCGCGGGTGGCGGGTGACGAAGAAGACCAACGGCTTCGACGAGTACGGCATGGAGGTCACCGCGAGCGACCTCGGCGACGTGACCCAGTCCGGCGATGAGCAGTGCATGCGGACGACGTACGCGCGCAACGCCGGCAGGAACATCCTCGCCACCTCCGTCCGGGTCGAGACCTTCGCCCTGCCGTGCGGCACCGCGCCCACCAGCAAGGACGACATCGTCAACGACGTCCGCACGTCCTACGACGGCGAGGCGTACGGCGTGGCGCCCACCAAGGGCGACCCCACCAAGGTCGAGACGCTGAAGGACTGGTCCCCGTCGGGCGGGACGGTCTGGCTGACCACGGGCACCTCGACCTACGACGCCCACGGCCGGGTGAAGGACGCCTACGACATCCGTGGGAACAAGACGACCACGACCTACACCCCGGCGGCCGGTGGCCCTGTCACGAAGGTGGAGACCAGGAACCACCTGGACTGGACGACGAGCCAGGACATGATCCCGGGCTGGGGCCTCGCCAAGCGCTCCACGGACGCCAACAGCAGGGTGACCGACCTGCAGTACGACGGGCTCGGCCGGCTGCGGAAGGTCTGGCTGCCGAACCGGCCGATGGGTACCGACCCGGCCAACCCGGCCACCCCCTCGTACGAGTACACCTACACCATCCGCAACAGCGGGGGCGCCAACGCCGTCACGACCCGGGTACTGAACGCCGAGGGCAAGTACGTCACCAGCCACGCGCTCTCCGACGGTCTGCTCCGTCCGCGACAGACCCAGACTCCCGCGGTCGCCGGTGGCGGCACCGTGTTCAGCGAGACCGTCTACGACGCCGCCGGGCGAGTGGCGTACACCAACGGCCGACACCACGACCCGGACCTGACGGCCGGCACCAACCTGAAGTCGATCGCGGCGTGGGAGGCGAACAGCCAGACGGTGAACCTGTACGACCGGGCGGGCCGCACCACGGCCAGCATCCTGACCACCAGCGGCCAGGAGAAGTGGCGTACCACCACCGCGTACGGCGGCGACCGGGTCTACGTCACCCCGCCCGACGGCGGGACGCCGACCACCACGATCACCAACGCCGCCGGCAAGACGGTCGAGGTGCGCCAGCACTCGGGCGGTTCCGTCGCCGGGCCGCACGACGCCAGCACCTACACCTACAACCGGAAGCAGCAGCTCACCGGGGTCGCCGACGCCGCGGGCAACGAGTGGACGTACGAGTACGACATCCGCGGCCGGCAGACCGCGACGGAAGACCCCGACCGGGGCCGTACGGAGTCGACGTACAACGACTACGGCGACCTCGAGCACACGGTCGACGCGCGTGGCAAGAAGCTCGTCTACCACTACGACAGCCTCGGCCGTAAGGACGCCGTCTACGACACCTCGATCGCGACGGCGAACAAGCGCGCCACCTGGGCGTACGACCCCACGGGCGCGAAGGGCCAGCTGGCGTCGACCAGCCGCTGGACGGACCTCGGCGTCAACGAGTACAAGATGCGCGTCCGGGGCTACACGCCTCTGTACAAGTCGTTGGGCGAGGACTACGTCGTCCCCGCCTCCGAGGCCAACCTGAACGGCACCTACACCTTCACCCGCTCGTACAAGGCGGACGGGGTGAGCGTCGCGTCCGCCACGTACCCGAATGCGGGAAGTCTCGGCGGCGAGCAGCTCACCTTCACCTACGACGAGGTGACCGGCCTCGCCGAGCAGGTCAAGACGAACTGGCCCAACGCCGGCCAGTACGTCACCAACACCGACTACAACGCCTTCGCCGAGACGGGCCTCGTCCGCTACCAGCAGACCGCCCAGAACTACCTCGACCGCTCCTGGACGTACGACGACAGCACCGGCCGGCTGTCACGGGCGACCACGAGCCGGCAGGTCACACCGCAGCCCGTCGCCGATCTGAAGTACGACTACGACGAGGCCGGCAACATCACCCGGATCGCCGACGCCCCGACCGGCGGCGCGGCCGACGTCCAGTGCTTCGACTACGACTACGCGAGGCGGCTGACGGCGGCCTGGACGCCCTCGTCCGGCGACTGCGCACCCGCGGCGACGGTGACCGGGCTGGGCGGACCGGCGCCGTACTGGCACTCCTGGACCTTCGATCCGGTCGGCACGTCGGTCGGCAACCGGGCCAAGGAGACCAGGCACGGCACCACGACCACCGAATCCACCTACACGTACCCGGCCCCCGGTGCGGCCCAGCCCCACGGGGCTCAGCAGGTCGTCACGACCGGGGCCGGCGCGGGCACCCGCAACTACCGTTTCGACGCGGCGGGCAACATGACCTGTCGGCCGAGCGCGACCGCCGTCAACAACACCTGCCCGGCCGGGACCGGCAGCCAGGCACTGACCTGGGACAGCGAGAGCAGGCTCGTCGGCCTCACCGACGGCGGGAAGAACCACAGCTACCTGTACGACGCCGACGGCGCCCGCCTCATCGCGCGCGATCCGACGGGCAAGACCCTCTACCTGCCGGGTCTGGAGATCCGCTACACGACCAGCAGCGGCACCAAGTCGGCGACGCGCTACTACAGCCACCTCGGCCAGATGTACGCCATGCGTCAGCCCGGCACCGGCGTCACCTGGCTCGTCACCGACCACCAGGGCACCCAGCAGTTCGCCATCGCCTCAGGCAACCAGGCGATCACCCCGCAGCGCCAGACCCCGTACGGCGGGGTGCGCGGCACGCCGCCCGCCACCTGGCCGAACCAGCTCGGCTTCGTGGGCGGCACGCGCGACGGCGGCCCCGACACCACCGGCCTGACCAACATCGGCGCACGCCCCTACGACCCGGCCATCGGCAAGTTCGTCGCGGTCGACCCGCTCATGGATCTCGCCGATCCCGAGCAGTGGAACGGTTACGCGTACGCCAACAACACCCCGGTCACCAGCAGCGACCCGACGGGCCTCATCCCGGACGACTGCGCCATCTTCGACTGCTACGGCTACAACCCGGATGACGGTTGCCCGCATGGCTGCGGCAGCACGGACAACAAGACCTGGGGCGAAAACAATGGGAGGAACGGAAGCGCCCCCAAGAAGGTCAACAACCCGCGCACCCTCGGTCGTACCGTAACCGTCCCGGAGAACATCGATCTCGCGGAGTTCACCAGGCTCTGGAACAAGTACCACCGCGCGCAGTTCCGGGCAGAAGCCGAATCGGCCGGGACGAACGACTTCTTCGTCAACCAGGCGGAGCAGGCGCTGGCGATGAACGTGTGCCATGAGATGGGGCGGCCGGGGGACTGCCAGAAGTGGATCGAGCAGCTCGCTGCCGACAGAGCGATGGACCTCTGCGAGCAGGCGTGTGAGTTCGACATCGGGGGTTCGGCCGCCCAAGCGGCAGGAGCGGTTGCGACCAGGCAAGGCGCGAGAACCCTAGCCTCTGCCGACGACGCCGTAGGTGGCATGTGCAGCTTCAGTGGCGACACCGAAGTTCTGATGGCCGACGGCAGCACCAAGCCGATCAGCGAGGTCCAGGTTGGGGACGTCGTAGTCGCGACGGATCCGGAAAGCGGCGAGCAGGGGCATCGCAAGGTCACCCATGTCTGGGTGCACGAAGACGACCTGCATGCACTGACCGTTGACGGGGCAGTGCTGACTACCACGGAGGACCACCCGTTCTGGAACGCCACGGACGGTAGGTGGGATCGAGCGGACTCCCTCGACCGAGGCGACCGGTTGCAGACAGCCTCTGGCGGTCTGGTAACCGTCAACAGCTTTAGTGGTACCTCTACTAGGGGTTCTGCATACAACCTCACCGTTGACGACATCCACACGTACCATGTTCTGGCGGGTGAGACTCCGGTCCTCGTTCACAATAGCAATGGATGCCGAACGTTTGGATCTCAGTCGCCCGCTGGCCGGTTGGACGTTCCCGACACTCAAGGCGTATATATCATCAAGATGAGTGACGGAAAGGTGTATGTGGGGTCTGCGACAAAGGCAAACACTATTCACCGCAGGGTCCATCGGGCTTTCAGTGATGACAAGCATGCCGTGAAGAGTTCTGGGTATAAGTCTTCCGACGTTCGGGAGCTTGACTGGATTGAGGTACCGGGCGGTAGTGAGAAGGTGATATATCAGCATGAGCAAACCCTGATCGATTACTACGGCGGAATTGGCGGGGGGACGCTCTTGAATCGAATAAACGCCCCGGCTCCGTGAGGGCTGTCGAGGCGACCGGTCGGTTCTGCTCAGACCTTGACGTGATTTGTCGAGGCTGCCCTTGCCGCCTGGTTCGGAGCAATAGGTAGGTGCAGTGCGCCGTCCGTCACGTCACTCGGGCGATGTCACGGACGGCGCCCGCAATCCGTTAGGGTGTGGGCTTCGGGCTGCGCGTGCCTCTGAGATCACGGGTCGCAGAACGCGCGGTAGGATCTCGTCATGGCCGAAAGACCTTCTCAATATTGGCGTGGCGAAGTAGCGAAAGAGGCTCGCTCTGTCGCTGGCGGCGCGATAAGTCCTGATTGCGCATCCTTTCTGGGCGTTTACTCCGAAAGTTTTCTGGAGGCTGTCGATGCTGCCCTGGCGACCTTCGAGCTTGAAGCGCAGGAACTAGGGGCAGCGTCGGACGCACAGATCCTCGCTGTTGTTGAACGGGTCGTTCGGGCTTTGAATAGAGTGAATCAGCAGGCGGTGGGCGGCAGTATCGACACCGACGAGCGAGAGCAGATCTGCCTGTTCATCGATGAAGTGCTGACTGAGGGCGGGGTTGATGTTGGTGAGCTGGCGGCCCGCCACGGCGTGAGTCGCTATGCGATCACCGACAGATGGCGTCAGTGGTGAACAGGGCTGCCGCTCACCTTTCCTTCTGCGAATTCGAGGCCTCCTCATCTGTGGCGAAGTGGTCTCAATGGCGTCTGATGGCAGTAGTTGACGGCAACGTCGGCGGACGAGGTGGTGCAAGACGGTGCACCTGATTGATAAGTTGGCCGCCGCCAGCGCCGGTCGTTGCCGAGGTGGCCGCCGCGTCGTCCGGCGGGGCATGCCGGCTGCTGGACTTCGGCGTGATCGAGCAGCACTGCGGAGGTGGGATGGCTGGCCGCCGAGGGACGACTCGCCACCCTGCGCTACGCCAACCCGCGCGACGCCGACACGGCCGAGGCCGAGAAGCTCACCACCGCCCTGGTCTCCCTGGCCCGACAGCTCGCACCCGCGCGGTCTGAACCCACCGCACGCGGGCGGGATGGGTCAGTGGGCGGCGACGAAGACCCGGGAGGCCACCTCGCGCGGCAGCCTGATGCGGTCGCCCGAGCGGTCAATCGAGACCCCGTCACGCTCCTGCGCCACCGTGACGGTCGCGCCCGGGTCGACGCCGGCGGCGTGCAGCTGCCGGAGCACGTCCGCGTCGGTCTGCACGCTCTCGCAGATGCGCCGCACCACGACCGGCCCCGACAGCCCGGGGAACGCCAGGTTGCGTTCGCCCTCGATCGGGGCGGCGGTCGTCTGCTCCGGCGTGCCCAGCTCGTCCAGCCCCGGGATCGGGTTGCCGTACGGCGAGCGGGTCGGCCGGTTCAGCAGGTCGTAGACCCGCTTCTCGACGGCGTCGCTCATCACGTGCTCCCACCGGCAGGCCTCCTCGTGGGCCTCCTCGTAGGGCATCCCGATCACGTTGACCAGCAGCAGCTCGGCGAGGCGGTGCTTGCGCATCACGGAGACCGCGTTGCTGCGGCCGTGCGCGGTGAGCGCCAGGTGCCGGTCGCCCTCGACGGTCAGTAGGCCGTCGCGCTCCATCCGGGCGACGGTCTGGCTGACGGTCGGCCCGCTCTGCCCCAGCCGTTCGGCGATGCGGGCACGCAGCGGCGGAACCCCCTCCTCCTCCAGCTCGAGGATGGTCTTGAGGTACATCTCGGTCGTGTCGACCAGATCATGCTTCACGTCAGCGGACCTCCGGCCAACGATGCTACCTCGGCGTTCAGCGAACGACCCACGGCGAACCGCCAGGTCGGTGCCGGGATGGTGTTGACTGGACGCCATGTCCGCCTCCGATGATCTCCTTGTCGAGGCCGGTCGGCTCGCGGTCGAACTCGGCCAGCCCGACCCGCCCACGCTGCTCGACGTGCGCTGGCGACTCGTCGGCGCGCCTGGTCGGGAGGACTACGCCGCCGGTCACCTGCCCGGCGCGGTCTTCGTCGACCTGGACACGGCGCTCTGCGGGCCGCCCGGGCCCGCCGGCCGCCACCCGCTGCCCGACGCCGCCGCGCTCCAGGCCGCGCTGCGGGCCGCCGGGGTGCGCGCCGGTCGTCCCGTCGTCGTGTACGACGGCGGCGACGGCATGGCCGCCGCCCGCGCCTGGTGGACCCTGCGCTGGGCGGGCCACCGGCCGGTACGGCTGCTGCACGGCGGCTTCCCGGCGTGGCTGGCCGCCGGGCTGCCCGTCAGCACGGAGGTGCCGACCCCGGAGCCGGGCGACGTGGAGGTGCGGCCCGGGGCGTTGCCGGTGCTCGACGCGGGGGAGGCGGCCCGGTTGGCCGCGGCCGACGACGGTGTCCTGCTCGACGTGCGCGCCGCGCCCCGCTACCGGGGCGAGACTGAGCCGATCGACCCGGTCGCCGGTCACGTCCCCGGCGCGGTGAACCTGCCCGCCGGCGAGTACGTCGCCGAGGGCCGGTTCCCCGCGGCCGAGGCGCTGCGCGAGCGGTTCGCCGCCGCCGGGGTGGGCGAGGATCGGCCGGTGGGGGCGTACTGCGGGTCGGGGGTGACCGCCGCGCAGGCCGTGTTCGCGCTGCACCTGGCCGGCCGCCCGGACGCCGCGCTCTACGTCGGCTCGTGGAGCAACTGGGTAGCCGACCCGGCCCGCCCGGTGGCCACCGGAGCGCCCCCGACCGGCTGAACGGGCAACGGGCGCCGGCGGGGCAGACGGCTGAGCGGGCAACGGGCGCCGACGGGACCAGACGGCCGAGCGGGCAACGGGGACCGGGGGCCGGGCGACACCCGGCGGCTGAGCAGCGCGTGCGTGGGCGTGCCGGGGTGCGCGTGCGACGATGGGGCCATGTCCGACGACACGGTGGTGGTGTGGGACGAGTCGCTGCTCGCCTACGACATGGGGGACCATCCCCTCGACCCGGTACGGCTGGAGTTGACCTTCGCCCTCGCCCGGGAGTTGGGCGTCCTCGCGCGTCCCGGGGTGCGGCTGGTGAAGCCGGAGCCGGCCGACGACGCGCTGCTGAGCCGCGTGCACGACCCGCGCTACCTCGCCGCGGTGAAGGTCGCCCCCCGCGATCCGCTCTTCGCCGGCTTCGGGCTCGGCACCTCCGACAACCCGGTCTTCGAGGGGATGCACGAGTCCAGCGCGCTCGTCGCCGGCGCCACGGTGGCGGCGGCCGAGGCGGTCTGGCGGGGCGAGGCCAGGCGGGCGGTCAACGTGGCCGGCGGCCTGCACCACGCCATGCCGGCCCGGGCCTCCGGGTTCTGCGTCTACAACGACCCGGCGGTGGCCATCGCCCGCCTGCTCGACCTGGGCGCGGAGCGGGTCGCGTACGTGGACGTGGACGTGCACCACGGCGACGGGGTGCAGCAGGTCTTCTGGAACGACCCCCGGGTGCTCACGGTCAGCGTGCACGAGACGCCGCTGGCGCTCTTCCCGGGCACCGGCTTTCCCGACGAGACGGGCGGGCCGGGCGCCGAGGGCAGCGCCGTCAACCTTCCGCTGCCGCCCGGCTTGAACGACGCGGGCTGGCAGCGCGCCTTCCACGCGGTGGTGCCGTCGGTGCTGCGCGCGTTCCGGCCGCAGGTGCTGGTGACGCAGTGCGGGGCCGACGCACACCGGCTCGACCCGCTCGCCGACCTGAACCTCTCCGTGGACGGGCAGCGCGCCACCTACCTGGCCCTGCGGGCGCTCGCCGACGAGCTCTGCGAGGGCCGCTGGGTGGCCACCGGCGGCGGCGGGTACGCGCTGGTCGAGGTGGTGCCCCGGGCCTGGACGCACCTGCTCGCGGTGGCGGCCGGGGAGCCCGTCGACCCGGCGACGCTGACCCCGCCGGCATGGCGGGAGCTGGCCGGCGCGCGCCGGCCGGGCCGGCAGATCCCGCTGCGGATGACCGACGACGTGGACCCGGCGTACGAGCCGTGGCAGCCGACCGGCGAGCCGAGTGCCGTGGACCGGGCGATCGCGGCGGCCCGCAAGACCGCCTTCCCGCTGTTCGGGCTCGATCCGCACGACCCGCGCGACTGATCCGGCGGGCGGAGGGGACCGCACAGGTGACCGCTGTGGAACAACCGGTGGACGTGCTGCTCAGCGACGGCAGCACCGTGCAGTTGCGGCCGATCCATCCGTCGGACGGGCCGGGCATCGTGGCGATGCACTCGCGCTTCTCCGAGCGCACCCGCTACCTGCGCTACTTCTCGCCGTACCCGCGCATCCCCGAGCGCGACCTGCAACGTTTCGTCAACGTCGACCACCGTGACCGGGAGGCGTTCGTGGTGCTGGTCGGCGAGCGGATCGTCGCCGTCGGCCGCTACGAGCGGCTCGGCCCGCAGGCCCCCGAGGCCGAGGTGGCGTTCGTGGTCGAGGACGCCTACCAGGGCCGGGGCATCGGCTCGGTGCTGCTGGAGCACCTGGCCGACGCGGCCCGCCGCAACGACATCGCCAACTTCGTGGCGGAGGTGCTCCCGGCCAACGGCGCGATGCTGCGGGTCTTCTCCGACTTCGGCTACCAGGTGCAGCGGCAGTTCGCCGACGGCGTGGTGCACCTGAGCTTCCCGATCGCCCCCACCGACGCGACGCTGGAGGTGCAGCGCGGCCGGGAGCACCGCACCGAGGCCCGCTCCGTCGCCCGGCTGCTCGCCCCGCGCGGCGTCGCCGTCTACGGCGCCAGCGCCACCGGGCAGGGCGTCGGCGCGGCGGTGCTCGGGCACCTGCGCGACGGCGGCTACCTCGGCGCGGTGGTCCCGGTGCACCCGGGCGCGACGACGGTCGCCGGGCTGCCCGCGTACTCCTCGGCGGCCGATGCCGGCGTGCCGGTCGACCTGGCCGTGGTGGCGGTCCCACCGGAGGCGGCGATCGAGGTGGTGGCCGACGCGGCCGCCGCGGGGGCGCACGGCCTGGTGGTCATCTCGGCGGGCTTCGCCGAGGCCGGCGGCGAGGGCGCGGCCGCGCAGCGCGCGCTGGTCCGCGCGGCGTACGCGGCGGGCATGCGCGTGGTCGGCCCGAACTGCCTGGGGGTGGCCAACACCGACCCGGCGGTACGCCTCAACGCCACCCTCGCCCCCCGGCTGCCGGTGCCCGGCCGGGTGGGCATCTTCAGCCAGTCCGGCGCGTTCGGGGTGGCGCTGCTGGCCGAGGCCGACCGGCGGGGGCTGGGCCTGTCGAGCTTCGTCTCGGCCGGCAACCGGGCCGACGTCTCGGGAAACGACCTGCTCCAGTACTGGCAGGACGACGCCGGCACCGACGTGATCATGTTGTACCTGGAGACGTTCGGCAACCCGCGCAAGTTCGCCCGGCTGGCGCGCCGGATCGGCCGGGACAAGCCCGTCGTGGCGCTCGCCTCGCCGGCCCGGCCGCCCGGGGTGGGCGACTCCGCCGGCCCGGACGAGGTGGCGGTCGCCGCGCTGTTCGCCCACTCCGGTGTGATCCGGGTCGACACCGTCGCCGAGCTGCTCGACGTCGGGGTGCTGCTGGCCCACCAGCCGCTGCCCGCCGGCCGTCGGGTCGGCGTGGTCGGCAACTCCTCGGCGCTGACGGGGCTGGCGGCCACCGCCTGCGCCGCGCAGGGGCTCACCGTCGCCCGGGGCTACCCGCGCGACGTCGGCCCGCGCGCCGGGGTGGCCGAGTTCACCGCCGCGCTCGCCGAGGCGGGGGCCGACGGCGAGGTGGACGCGCTGGTGGTGGTGTTCGCCCCGCCGCTGCCCGGCCAGCTCACCGACACGGAGTCGGACTTCACCGCCGCGCTGCCGAGCGCGTTCGCCGCCGGCAAGCCGGCCGTGGCGACGTTCCTGGTCGGCCGTACGCCCGCCGGGGTGCCCGCCTACCCGAGCGTGGAGGAGGCCGTGCGCGCCCTCGCCCGGGTCACCGCGTACGCCGACTGGCTGCGCCGGCCCGCCGGGGTGCCGCCGGAGCTGCCCCGGGTGGACCGGGAGGCGGCGCACGCCGCCCTGCGGCCGGAGGCCCTCGACCCGGCGGGACTGCTCGCGGCGTACGGGATCGACGTGGTCGAGTCGGTGCCGGCGCGCTCCGCCGCGGCGGCCGTCGACGCGGCGACCCGGCTGGGTTTTCCGGTGGCCCTCAAGGCCGCCGCCCCCGGTCTGCGGCACCGCCTCGACCTCGGCGCGGTCCGGCTCGACCTGCCCGACCCGGCCACGGTGCACCGCGCGTACGCGGAGATGTCGGCGGTCTTCGGCGCGGACGTCCTGGTGCAGCCGATGGTCCCGCCCGGTGTGGCCTGCGTGGTCGAGCTGGTGGAGGACCCGGCGTTCGGCCCGGTGGTCGGCTTCGGGCTGGGCGGCGTCGCCACGGAGCTGCTCGGTGACCGGGCCTGGCGGGCGGTGCCGCTGACCGACCTGGACGCGGCCGAGCTGGTCGACGAGCCCCGGGCGGCGCCGCTGCTGCGCGGGCACCGCGGCGCGGCGCCGGTGGACCGGGCGGCCCTGGCGGACCTGCTGCTGCGGGTGGGGCGGCTCGCCGACGAGCAGCCCCGGGTCCGCGCGCTGAGCCTCAACCCGGTGCTCGCCCGCCCCGACGGCATCTCGGTGCTGCACGCGACCGTGCGGGTCGGCTCCGCCGTGGCCCGCCCCGACACCGGCCCTCGCCGCCTGTAAGGAAGGGGTGCGGCGGCCGGACCGGTCAGGCCGCCCGGTCGGAGATCTGCTGCACGGACCAGGCGTTGCCGTCGGGGTCGGCGAAGTGGACGAAACCGACGTTGTCCAGCGGGTCCGGCACCGGGCGCGGATTCTCGCCGAGCACCTGGATCTCGCTGACCTCGACGCCGCGCTCGACCAGCTCCGCCCGCGCCCGGCGCAGGTCGGGCACGACGAGCTGGAGGCCCTTGAGCGAGCCGGGTGGCATCTCGGGCAGCGGCCCCCTGCCGATCACGATCGAGCAGCCGGAGCCGGGCGGGGTCAGCTGCACGATCCGCGCGTCGTCGCCGAACGTCGTGTCGTGGTCGACGGCGAAGCCGAGCCGGTCGGCGTAGAACGCCTTGGCCCGGCCCACGTCGGAGACCGGCACGACCACCACTTCCAGGGTCCAGTTCATGGCTATTGGTAGCCCGTCGGGCAGCCGGGATCAAGGACCACGGCCCGGACGGACGCGAGGCCCCGGCGAACCGCCGGGGCCTCGCGTGGTCCAGGAACGTCAGCAGGCGTACGCCTCCAGACGCTGCGCCCGCTCCGGGTCACGCAGCTTCAGCAGCGTCACCTTCTCGATCTGCCGGATCCGCTCCCGGGACAGGCCGAACTCCCGGCCGACCTCGTCGAGGGTGCGCTGCCGGCCGTCGTCGAGGCCGAAGCGGAGCCGGATCACGGCCTGCTCCCGCTGCGACAGGGTGGACAGCACGATGCTGACCTCGTTGCGCAGCTCGCCCTGCGCGGCGGCGTCGCCCGGCTCGGCGCTCGGGTCGACGGCGGCGACGAAGTCGCCGAGCGCGCTCTCGCCGTCCTCACCGACCGCCTGGTCGAGGCTCACCGGCTCCCGGTCGTACGAGATCAGCTCGATGACCTGGAACTCCGGGATGTCCATGGCCCGGGCGACCTCGGCGACGGTGGGCTCGCGGCCCAGCGAGACGGAGAGCTCGCGGCGGGCCCGGACCATGCGGTTGACCTGCTCGACCATGTGCACCGGGATGCGGATGGTGCGGGCCTGGTCGGCCATGGCCCGGGTGATCGCCTGCCGGATCCACCAGGTGGCGTACGTGGAGAACTTGTAGCCCTTGGCGTAGTCGAACTTCTCGACCGCGCGGATCAGGCCGAGGTTGCCCTCCTGGATCAGGTCGAGGAACGCCATGCCGCGACCGGTGTACCGCTTGGCGATGCTGACCACCAGGCGCAGGTTGGCCTCCAGCAGGTGGTCCTTCGCGGCGCGGCCCTGCGCGACGATCAGCCCCAGATCGGCCCGCAACTCCGTCGAGACGGGGGTGCAGGTCGCGAGTTTCTCCTCGGCGAACAGGCCGGCCTCGATCCGCTTGGCGAGGTCGACCTCCTGGGCGGCGGTCAGCAGCTTCGTCCGGCCGATCCCGTTCAGGTATGCCCGGACCAGGTCCGTGGAGACGCCGCGCTCGTCGGTGGCGTCGAGGTCGGTCAGGGTGTCGGTGGCGCTCGCGGCCTCGGTGGTGCCGGCCGGGCGCGTCCGGTGCTCCGTCATCTGCAGGGCCATCTCAGTTTCTCCCCGTGTCCACGTCTGTGCCGTTGGATCCGGCCCAGTGGTGCCGGTGTGACACACAGCTTGGCGGGCGGGGCGTGAAACGGGAGTGAGGCGATCGGGGAACCGACACGAATTCCGTCGATGCCCTGCTCAGCGTGGGCGGCTCGTCGCCGAGCGCTGGTTGCCGCCGGCGGTTACCGTGCCAGCGGTCGGCCCGCACGGCCGGCCCGCCGGCGACGTCGGCGTACCGAACAGGTTGTGGAGGGTGTCGTGGTCTTCAAGCGGCTCATGCAGGCGATGGGTGTGGGTGGCCCGTCCGTGGAAACCGTGCTGACGAATCCGAACTGCCGCCCCGGCGGCCAGCTGGAGGGCGTCATCCACGTGGCCGGCGGCGATCACCTCGTCGACGTGTCGTACGTCGCCCTGGGCCTGGTCACCCGGGTCGAGGTCGAGAGCGGCGACAACGACTACGAGACCACGCAGGAGTTCCACCGGCAGGCCGCGACCGGCGCCTTCCAGCTCGCCCCGGGGCAGCGCCACGACATCCCGTTCCGCTTCGCCGTGCCGTGGGAGACGCCGCTCACCGAGCTGTACGGGCAGCACCTGCACGGGATGACGATGGGGCTGCGTACGGAGCTGGAGGTGGCCCGCGCGGTGGACAAGGGCGACCTGGACGCGGTGGCGGTGCACCCGCTGCCGTCCCAGCAGAAGATCCTGGAGGCGTTCCTGCGGCTGGGCTTCCGGTTCGCCCGGGCCGACGTGGAGCGGGGTCACATCTACGGCGTACGGCAGACCCTGCCCTTCTACCAGGAGATCGAGTTCTACCCGGCGCCGCAGTACGCCGGGGCGATCAACCAGCTGGAGGTCACCCTCGTCACCGACCCGCAGCAGATCCAGGTGGTGCTGGAGCTGGACAAGCGCGGCGGGCTGTTCACCGAGGGCCGGGACGCCTTCGGCCGCTTCGCCGTCGACCACGCCACCGCGGAGCGCACCGACTTCGCCCCCCAGCTCGACGGCTGGATCCGTCAGTCGCTGCAACGCCGCGGCCTCTTCTCCTGACGCCACGGTGTGTGCCGGCCGTGCCGCGGGCTCGCCGGGCCCGCGGCCCCGTCAGGCCCAGCCGTGGCGCGCGGCGTGCCAGCCGAGCTGCATCCGGGTTTCCACCCCCGCGAGGTCCATGAGGTGGCGCAGGCGCCGCTGGAGGGTCCGCAACGACAGGTCGAGCTGGGCGGCGACGACCGGGTCGGTGAGCCCGGCCAGCAGCAGCGCCATGATCTTCCGGTCGAGTGCGGTCGGGCCGTCGGCCGTCTGGCGGTCGGCGCTGTCGCCGGCGGGGGCGGTCAGCGCCGACGAGTCGAGCGGGTGGGCGTGCTGCCAGACGATCTCGAACAGCGCGTCCATCGCCGCCAGCAGCCCGGTGCGGTGCAGCAGCACCGCACCGGGCTCGCCACCGGGCACGGAGGTCAGCGGCACCAGGGCGAGCTCCGCGTCGGCCAGGATCAGCTTGATCGGCAGGTGGTCCACCACCCGCACCTGGACGCCGTCGCGCAGCGACTCCAGCGTCTCGGCGACCACCCCAGGTTCGGCCAGTGTCGGCCGGTCGATGACGACGCGGAAGCGCACCCCCTGGCCGACCACCGCCGACTCCACCGCGTTGGCGCCCGGCGGTACGGCGATGAACGGGGTGGTGACGAAGCTGCGTACCTCCGTGCGGGCGGCGTGCTGCACCTGCGCGAACCGGTGCCGGACGGCGTCGACGCCGCTGACCACCTCGATCAGCTCGTCGATGGTGCGTCCCGCGATCGACGAGCGGTACTCCTCGGCGAGCCGGACCAACGCGAGTTCCGCGCTGCGCAGGGCGCCCCGCTGCTCGCTGATCAGCGCCCCGAGCGCGACGGCGGGCGGCGCCACCGAGAACTGCCCGTCCGGGCCGCACTTCACCAGGCCGCTCGCCGTCAGCTGCGACAGCGCCGCCTCGACCGTCGCGGCGGGCATCCGCAGGGCGTCGCCCAGCTCGGCCGGCCCGGCCTGGGTCCGCCGGACCAGTTGGTTGTAGACCGCCTCGTCCTCGGGGCTCAGACCCAACGCGCCCAGCATCGGTGGCTGCCTCCCTCTGCCCGCTGCGGCAGGCAGAGTATGGGACACGGACACCGGGCCTGACCAGCCCGGGAAGGCCGACGGGTCGTCGGGAAGGGCCCCGGAACGCGCCGCGTCCCGGGGCCCCGCCAACCATCTCACCGCAGGCCGTACGCCCGGATGAGTTCCTGCCGGATTCCGAAGCCGGCGTCCGTCTTGGCGCCGGCCCGCATCGACACGAAGCCGCCCGGCTGCTTCGGCAGGGCGAGCGAGCCGGTCCAGCGGTCGTCCGCGCCCTTGCTCAGGGTGACCTTCCGCCAGGTGGCGCCGTCGTCGTACGAGACGTCCAGCGTGACCGACGTGACAGTGCCGGTGCCGGTGCCGCCCGGCTGCGGCCCGGCCTTGACGCTGATCCGCTGGGTGGTGCCCGCCTTCACGTCGCCGCGCAGGTCGGTCTCCATCGCGTAGTCGAGCTGGAGCAGCGCGAACGGGACGAAGTTGTCGGCGTCGTTCGAGCTGGACACGAAGTCCCACTCGGTGTGCGTGCGGGTGGACAGCCGCCACTGGTCGGCCGGCCGCGAGGCGTCCAGCACCAGGCGGTACGGCAGCGTGCCGGCGGGCACGGGCGTCCACTGCAGGTCCGAGCTCCAGGTGTTCTCGTCCACCAGCTTGTCGCCCTGGTAGAGCTTGAGGTTGGTCGGCACCGAGCCCCACTCCAGGTTGCCGCCGTGCTCCAGCACGTCGCCCGACGGGCTCCAGGCCTGCACGTTCAGGGTCATGTAGTCCCCGTATCGGCTGTTGCGCAGCGCGAGCCCCCGGCTGAAGGCCGGCCGGACGGCCGGCGCGAACCAGTCCAGCCTGGTCGTGGTGCCCTTGGCGTACGTGTTGAGGTAGGCCGTGTCGGTCCAGCTGCCCTGGTGGTGCACCTCGTGCCAGACCACGTCGGGCGTGACCCACTCGGTGCGGGTGCCCGGGTGGGACTCGCTCTCCGGGAAGCCGAACGAGGGGCTGAAGACCATGTCGTAGCGGTAGCCGGAGCCGGGGGAGTCGACGGCCGCGTGGTAGCGGGCGTCGATCCGGCCCAGGTCCCGCTGCCGGGGGTGGTAGACGAGCGGCTGGTCCGGCACCTGCCCGGGCCAGACCCGGGCCAGGTCGTAGACGTAGTTGGCGTACGGGACCCGGGTGACGGTCAGCTTCCGCGGCCCGCTCCGGGTCGCGGCGATGAGCTGCTTGCCGGCGTCGCGGTGCACGGTGGCGACGGGGATGGCGGATTCGCCGACCCACTCGTTGAGGATGCCGGCGCCGTCGTTGACGACCAGCAGCAGCTTCGCCCCGGCGGCCGCCGCGGCGGCGGCCCGGGCGGTCGGGTCGACCGCGTCGCTGCGGGTCACCACCACGGCCCGGCCCTTGACGTCGAGACCGGCGTACTCGTCCGCGGCGCCGGTGCCCGCGTAGACCGGCCGCAGCGTCTCGGTGCCGGCGGTGACGGTGCTGCCGGGCTGGACCGTGGCGTCGATCGGGGGCTGGCCGGGGATGCGCAGGCTGAGCATCGGCTCGCCCTTGCGCCACCGCGCCGCCATGGTGAACGAGACCGTGCTGACCCGCTCGGTCGGCAGGACGTACAGGTCGTCGTAGCGGATCGGCAGCTGGTACGCCGCGCGGAAGTCGCTGCCGTCGGCGTAGCCGACGGTGTAGTCCAGCTTGCGCTGCCGGTCCTCGGTCCGGTCCGGCGCGGCGGTGTCGAGCAGGCGGGCCCGGCGCGCGTCCAGCACCACCTCGGCGCCCCGGTCGAGCGCGGTCTCCGGGTCCATCAGCAGGGCGAGGCCGAGCCGGTCGGACCGCTCGCCGGGGACGTCCAGCAGGGCCTCCACCGTGTAGGTCCCCGGCGGCAGCCGCAGCGTCCGCTCGCCGGCGACCGGATACTGCCCGGGACTGCGGTCGCCGGCCCGGTTCACCAGGACCGTCGCGCTGGCCGGCTTGCCGTCGCGGCCGACCAGCTTGACCTTCAGGTCGTACCGCTCGTTCTCCTTGAGCAGCCCCAGCGCGGTACGGGTGACCGCCGTGCTGGTGGCGGCGTCGGTGCCGACGAGGTAGCCGGTCAGCTCGCCGTGGGCGTCGCCGCGCGGGTCGCCGGTGACCGCGACGTCGGCGCTGCCACCTGCCGGCACGGTCACCGAGGAGGCGCCCAGCGCGAACGGGCCGCCGCCGGTCAGGGCGAGGTCGAGGGTCACGGCCGTGGTGCCGGAGTTGGTGAAGGTGACCGACCGGGTGACCGGGGCGTCGGTCGGCTCGTGCGGCCAGTCGAAGGTGCCGAAGAACGCCGAGCCGGTGGCGCGTACGGTGCTGCGCACCGCCGCCGCCACGTCCAGCCGGCCGGTACCCACCTGGTACGGCCGGTAGCTGTCGGACAGCCCCTTCGCGCTGCTCATCAGGGCTTCCTTGAGCTGCTGCCCGGACCAGTCGGGGTGCCGCTGGGCGAGGATCGCGGCGGCCCCGGCGACGTGCGGCGTGGCCATCGAGGTGCCGTCCATGCTCCGGTACGCGCCCTCGCCGGCGGACTGCTGCGAGCGGGCCGCGACGATCCCGACGCCGGGCGCGGCGAGGTCCGGCTTGAGCGCGCCGGTACGGGCCAGCGGGCCGGTGCTGGAGAAGCCCGCCAGCGCGTCCTGCTTGTCGACCGCGCCGACCGTCAGCGCGCTCGGCGCGGTGCCGGGTGACCCGATGGTCTGCGGGCCGGCGTTGCCGGAGGCGACGACGAAGAGCGTGCCGTGCCGCGCGGAGAGCGTCTCCACGGCGGCGGTCATCGGGTCGGTGCCGTCGGTCAGCGAGCCGTCGCCGAGGCTCATGTTGACCACGTCGGCCCCGGACTCGGCCGCCCACTGCATGCCGGCGATGATCCAGGAGTCCAGGCCGGACCCGCCGTTGTCGAGCACCTTGCCGACGATCAGGTCCGCGCCCGGGGCGACGCCCCGGTTGCCGCCGCCGGAGGCCGCGCCGGTGCCGGCGATCGTCGAGGCGACGTGGGTGCCGTGCCCGTGGACGTCGGAGGTGTCCTCGCCCGGCACGAAGCTGACCTTGTCGTCGACCTGGTCGACCAGGTCGGGGTGGGCGGGGTCGACCCCGGTGTCGAGCACCGCGACCCGCACCCCGCTGCCGTCGTACCCGGCGGCCCACGCGGCGGGCGCGCCGACCTGCGGCACGCTCTCCTTCAGCGCCGCCGTCACCCGGCCGTCGAGCCAGAGCTTCGTCACCCCGCCGCCGAGGGCCCGGGCCGGTGCCGTCGCCGAGGCGGGCGCGACGGTGGACCAGAAGGTGCGGGCGTGCTTCTTCTCGGTGGACAGCGCCGCGCCCTGGATGCTGGGCAGGTCGCGGACGAGCTTCGCGCCGCGCGGCGCCGCCGGCTTCGCCGCGCGGGCCTTCGCCGGGGTGTACGCCGCGATCAGCGGCAGCGTCGGGGTCTTCGCGTCGTCGTACCCCATCTCGATGAGGTCCGTGACGTTGAACAGCCGCCGGTCGAGCTTGTCGCCGTCCAGCAGCGGCAGGGCCTCGTCGGGCAGGACGTACAGGTCGTCGCCGCTCTGGCGGAAGCGTACGCCGCCGGTGGCGTCGTCGGGCCGGTCGACCTCGGCGGTGGCCTTGCCGTCGGCGGAGGTGGTCACCGTGACCACGTCGCCGGTGATCAAAGTGACCGTGTGGGTGTCCCGGGTGGCGGCGGGGGCGGCCGGCGACGGGCCGGCCGCCGTCGCCGGGGCCTGGATCGCGGCGAGGCCCGCCGCGACCATTCCGGTCGCCGCCGCGGCGGCCGTGAGCCGCCGTCTCGTGCGACCCCAGGTGAAGGGCTGTGAGGGGGATGACATGCGATGGTTCTACCGTCGTCGGCCGACCCCCGTGAACAGTTGACGGCGGCGGTGTTGCGCCACGACGGGACTCCGCCACCGGGATCCGGCGCCGGTCGCCGGCCCGGCCGGTCAGATGTCGAGCAGCACCGTGCGGGGGCCGACGTTGACGCTCTCGACCAGCATGTGGGCGCGGAAGCGGCCGGTCTCCACCTTCGCGCCCCGGGTGCGCAGCGCCGCCACGACCTCCGTCACCAGGGGCTCCGCGACCTCGGCCGGGGCCGCCGCGGTCCAGCTCGGACGGCGGCCCTTGCGGGCGTCGCCGTAGAGGGTGAACTGGCTGACCACCAGGACCGGCGCGCCGGTGTCCGCCGCGGACCGTTCCTCGTCGAGGATCCGCAGCTCGTGCACCTTGCGGGCCATGGTCCGGGCGGTCTCCAGCGTGTCGGTGTGGGTCACCCCGAGCAGCACCAGCAGCCCGTCGTCGATCGCGCCGACCACCTCGCCGTCGACCGTCACGGCGGCCCGGCCGACGGTCTGCACCACGGCCCGCATCAGTCGGCGACCGGCTCGATGAAGCCGCGCTCGACGAGGTGCGCGACGATCGGCCCGGCCGCCTCGGCCAGCTCCCCGGGTGTGACGTCGTGCGCGGCGGCGAGCAGGGCGAGCTGATCGCGCAGCGTCAGCCGCCCGTCGGCGCCGCCGACCAGGGCCAGGACGAGCGGGTCGATCTCCTCGGTCCAGCGCAGGCCGTGCGGCATGGCCAGCACCTGCCGGTCCACCGCCCAGCCCTCGTCGCCCATGGTGGCCTCCTGCCGCAGCTGGAGGCCCTCGGCGGCCCGGAAGCGGGCGGCGAGCAGCCCGTCGGTGTCGCGGGCGCGCAGCCAGTCCTGGCGGTCGAACCACGTGCCGACCCGGTCGCCGAGCGGCGCCTCCACCCGCTGGCGCAGGTCCTCCACCCGCACGATCGGGTCGTCGTGGCCCGAGCGGCGCAGCGAGACGATGCCGAAGCCGACCGCCTCCACCTTGTGCGCGTCGAACCAGTCCAGCCAGTCCGCCATCCGGCGCGGGTCGGCCGCCTCGCCGACGTCGGTGAGCCACAGGTTGACGTACGCCATCGGGTCGGCCACCTCACGCTGGATGACCCAGGCGTCCAGCCCCGTGCCGGCGAACCAGCCGGTCACCCGCTCGCCCCAGTCCTCCCCGGCGACGTGTACCCAGTTGGCCAGGTACTGCATGGTGCCGCCCTCGGTGAGCAGGCCCGGCGCGGCGGCGGCCAGTTCCGCGCCGATCGCGTCGCCGACCCGCCCCGAGTCGCGGTAGACGTGCGTGGTGGTGCCGGGGCCGACCACGAACGGCGGGTTGCTCACCACCAGGTCGAAGCGCCGCCCGGCGACGGGGGCGACCATGTCACCGCGGAGGAGTTCCCAGTCCTGGCCGTTGAGCGCGGCGGTGGTGGCGGCGAAGCGCAGCGCCCGCGCCGACAGGTCGGTGGCGGTGACCCGCCGTGCGTGGCTGGCCAGGTGCAGGGCCTGCACGCCGGACCCGGTGCCCAGGTCCAGCGCGGCCTCGACGGGCCGGCGGACGGTCGCGCCGATCAGCGTCTGCGTCGCCCCGCCGATGCCGAGCACGTGCTCGGCGTGCAGCGGGCGGCCGGGCCGGGCACTGGCGGGCACGTCGGCGAGCACCCACCACTCGTCCCCGTACGGCTCCAGGTCCACGCCCATCCGCAGCCCGTCGCCGTGGCGCTCGACCAGGCCCCCGGCGAGCGCCTCGGCCAGCGACAGCGGCGCCAGCGCGGCGGCCACGGCATCTTCCGGCTCGGTCTGCTCGCAGACGAACACCCGGATCAGGGTGCCGAGCGGGTCGCGGTCCTCTGTGGCGCGCAGCGCGGCCCGGAAGTCGTTGCGGGCCACCCCGCCGGTGGCCTGCGGACCGAGCCGGGTGGCGATGCCGTTCGAGGTGAACCCGGCCCGCGTCAGCGCGGTCCGTAGCGCCTCGACGCCGGCGGGGGAGAGCAACATGTCGTGTCCGTCCACGTCGCCATCCTGCCTGGTGCCCGGCGGCGGGGTCCGGCCACCCGGCGGATCAGCGCACGCAGCCGGGTCACCTGCGCGGCGTTGCCGGCACGCGCCTGCCGACACGTGCGTCGCCAACTGCGGCCTACGCACCTCCGCCGCTCGCCGGTCAGGGCAGGATGGCGCCATGACGCTCGCACTGCCCATCGACCCCGAGGCCAACGAACTCGTCAATCGGGATCCGCTGGCCCTGTTGCTGGGGATGGTCCTCGACCAGCAGGTGCCGATGGAGAAGGCGTTCTCCTCGCCGTACGTGCTGGCGCAGCGCCTCGGGCGCGACCTGGACGCCCGGGAGCTGGCCGACCACGATCCGGAGGCGTTGGTCGCCCTGTTCGCCCGGCCGCCGGCGCTGCACCGGTTCCCGAAGGCGATGGCGGCCCGGGTGCAGGAGGTGTGCCGGGCCCTCGTCGACCGGTACGACGGCGACGCCGCCGGGCTCTGGTCGGACGTGGCCGACGGCCGGGAGCTGCTGCGCCGGGTCGGTGAGCTGCCCGGCTTCGGCAGGCAGAAGGCGCAGATCTTCGTCGCGCTGCTCGGCAAGCGGTTCGGGGTCACGCCACGGGACTGGCGGGAGGCGGCCGGCGACTACGGCGACCCGGACGCCCACCGGTCGGTGGCCGACGTCACCGACGCGGACTCGCTGCGCCGGGTGCGCGAGTACAAGCAGCAGATGAAGGCGGCGGCGAAGGCGAAGTCCACCGGGGGCTGACGCAACCGCGCCGTCGTGGCGGTCGTTGTAGCCAGGATGGCGACGACGGGCAGCCGATGACGGACGAACGCGGCGGGCGGTTGCTGCGGCCGGAGGGCAGCTCGCCCCGGGCCACCTTCCTGGAGCTCTTCTTCGACCTGGTCTTCGTCTTCGCGCTGACCCGGGTCTCGCTGCGCCTGGTCGAGGGCACCGGAGGCTCCGTCGGGATGCTGCTGGCCGAGATCGGGCGCACGGGCGTGCTCTTCCTGGCCCTGTGGCTGCTCTGGTCGATCACCACCTGGGTCACCAGCCGGTACGAGCCGGAGCAGCCGGTGATCCAGTTCGTCGTGGTCGGGACGATGTTCTGCGCCATGGTGATGGCCGTGGCGTTGCCCCGGGCGTTCGAGGACCGGGCTGCCTCGTTCGTGTTGGCGTACCTGGCGGTGATGCTCGTCCGGCCTCTGATCATCGCCACGGCCCTGCGCCACCATCCGCGCCGCACGGTCCCGCTGCGGCTCTTCGCCTGGGCCGTCGCGGGGGCCGTGCCGTGGCTGACCGGCGCGGTCGGGCCGGAGGAGCTGCGCCTGCCGCTCTGGGCGCTCGCCGTGGCCGTCGACTTCGCCGGCCTGCTGCTCGGCTGGCCGCTGCCCCGGCTGGGCCCGGCGCGCACCGCCGGCTGGCTGATCGCCGGTGAGCACCTGGCCGACCGGTACCAGCAGATCTTCCTCATCTCGCTGGGGGAGACCATCCTGGTCATCGGGCTGACGTACAGCGGCGCGGAGTTCACCGCCGACCGGGCCGGCGCCTTCGCGACCGCCTTCGTCACCACGGCGCTGCTCTGGCGGATCTACTTCCACCGGGCGGGTCACCTGCTCGCCGAGGCGCTGCGGGTGGCCCGGTCGCCCGGGCGGCTGGGCACCTCCGCCAGCAGCACCCACCTGGTCATCGTGGTCGGCGTGCTGAGCACCGCCGTCGGCTACGAACTGGTGATCGCGCACCCGCACGGCCGGACCGACCCGACCTGGCTGGTCTTCGTCGTCGGCGGCCCGGCGATCTTCCTGGCGGCCCGGGCCCGCTTCGAGTACGAGATCTTCGGCCGGGTGTCCCGGTCGCGGGTGGCGGGCCTGCTGGTGTTGCTCCTGCTGGGCCCGGCGCTCACCCTGGTGCCGCCGATGGTGGCCCTGGCGCTGGTCGCCGGGGTGCTGGCGGGGGTGGCGTCCGCCGACGCGTGGCGCAGCAGGGGCCGCCCGCCCGAGCCGGCCGCGTCGCCGCTCGGGCACGGCGGGACCGGTGGGGGCGAGTTCCCCGCGCCGTGACGGGTCAGGCGGCGGTCGGCCGGGAGAGGGCGGCCAGCGCCCGCCGGACGTCGGCGAGGGAGACCGTGGCCGAGTCGTCCAGGTCGGCCAGGCCGGCCTCGATCCACTGCCGCATGAGCGTGGTGACCCCGATGCCGCGCGCGTCGGCGGCGGCGCGGACCCGCTCGTACGTCTCCAGCGGCAGGCGCACCGAGCGGCTGACCATGGGGGTGTCGGTGTCGGGGGTGGGAAGCTCCACCTGCTGGCTCCCGTCGATCAGCTCCGCGAGCCGGTCACCGCCGCTGTGGAACTGCTTGGTCGCGTCGTTACGGTTCATCGTCACCGCCTCCTCATCGGCGAGATCTCCGCACGGCCTCGTCGTAGCGTTTCGCCTCGACGTCGCTCAGCTCGCGGGCGGAGAGGATGTCCCAGTCGTTGTCGGTGCCGTCGGCCTCGGCGAGCAGCACGGCCAGTCGGCGCCCCCGGCGGGCGGCGGCGTAGACGACCATCACGTCGTCGCCGAGATGTCGGATGACCCGGCGGGTGCTGTGCAGCGCCTCCCAGACTTCCCCGGGCGTGACGTCGTAGACCCTCAGGTTGGCCAACGCCTCGTCGGTGAAGCTGAACCTGCTGCCCACGGCGCGAGCGTACCACGCAGGTAACACGGGGCCGGGTCGAGCGATTTTCGCTGATCACGCGCCGCAGGTGACAGGATGGGGCGTAACCCCCTCGAGGAGGCCCGTGGTGAAGCGTCAGGCGTACCAGCCGATCCTGATCACCGACGCCTCGCGCAGCCAGGACGACCAGCTCACCAGCCGTCAGAAGCGTTACGTGCTGATGATGGGCATCCGGGTGGCCTGCGTGATCGTCGGTGCCGTCCTGGTCGGCGTGCAGGCCCCGCTGCTCTGGCTCTGGCTGCCGATGGTGGCCCTGGGCATGGTGCTCATTCCGTGGCTGGCCGTGCTGCTGGCCAACGACCGCCCGCCCAAGGAGGAGCACCGGCTGGCCAGCCGCTTCCAGCCGCGGCACCGGGACGAGACCCCGCCGATGAGCCTCACCGCCGAGGAACGCCCGCACAAGATCATCGACGCCGAGCCCTGATCCCACCCGGATCCTCCCGGCCCACAGGTCAGGGGGAGGGGCGGGCGCCGATCTGGGAGACCGCGAGGGCGCCGAGGTCGCCGGCACGGCCCAGCGCCACCGCCGGCTGCGCGCCGTCGAGCCAGGCGGCCAGCAGCCCGGCCGCGAACGCGTCCCCGGCCCCCGTGACGTCGACCACCGACACCCGGCGGGCCGGCGCCACGGCCACCGAGGCGTCCCGGTCCACCCAGACCGCCCCGGCCTCGCCCTGCTTGACGACGATCTGCCGGGCGGAGGCCGACAGCGCCCGCCCCTGCGCCGCCGGGTCCAGCCCGCCGGCCAGCACCGTCGCCTCGTCGGCGTTGACCAGGAGCAGGTCGACCCCGCGTACCCAGGACAGGAAGGCCGCCGCGCCGACCCGCCGCAGCGGGGCCGCGGAGGCCGCGTCGACACTGGTGGTGAGCCCGCGCTCGCGGGCGGCGGCCAACGCCCGCAGCCCCGCCGGTCGGGACTCGGCGTCCAGCAGCGTGTACCCGGACAGGTGCAGGTGCCGCGCGTCCGGCGTCGCCGTCATGGCCGCGTCGACGTCCCCCGGGGTCAGCCGCAGGTTCGCGCCCCGCTCGGTGATCATCGACCGCTCCCCGGCCGTGGCCAGCACGATGACCGTCCCGGTGGCGCGGTCGGGGCACACCCGCGTCGCGCAGTCGACCCCCGCCCGCTCCAACTCGGCCACCCGGTCCCGCCCGGCGTCGTCGTCGCCGACGGCACCGACCAGCGTGACAGGTACGCCCTGCGCGGCGAGCCAGGCCGCGGTGTTGGCGGCCTGCCCGCCGCCGCTGAACCGGATCGCCGCCGGCGTGTCCGATCCGGTGGACACCGGCCCCGCCAGCACCGCCACCACGTCGGTGATCAGGTCACCGACGACGAGGACGCGGCCTGCGGTCATGCCCCGGCGCGGCGGGCGGCCGCGGCGACGGCGATCCGGGCCGCGAGGTCGGCGTTGCGCAGGATGATCCGGACGTTCACCGCCAGGCTCGCCCCCTCGGTCGCCGAGTGGAAGTGCGCGAGCAGGTAGGGCGTCACGGCCTTGCCGGTCACCCCGTCGCGCTCCAGCAGGGCCAGCCCGTCGGCGAGGGTGCGGTCGTGCAGCGCCGGGTCGAGTTGCTCGTCGGTCGGCAGCGGGTTGGCCACGATCAGGCCGCCGTGGTGTGCGCCGTGCTGCTCGCGGGCCACCAGCACGTCCGCGACCTGCTCCGGGGAGTCCAGCGACCAGTCCAGGTCGAAGCCGCCGTCGGTGATGAAGAAACCGGGGAAGCGCCGGGTCCGGAAGCCGACCACGCCGACGCCGAGGGTCTCCAGCCGCTCCAGGGTCGCGCCCACGTCGAGGATCGACTTCACCCCGGCGCAGACCACCGCGATCGGCGTACGGGCCAGGGTGACCAGGTCGGCGGACTCGTCGAAGGTCTGCGCCGCCTCCCGGTGCACCCCGCCGAGGCCACCGGTGGCGAAGACGCCGATCCCGGCGGCGTCGGCCACCGCGCTGGTCGCGGCCACGGTCGTGGCGCCGTCCGCGCCGGTCGCGGCGGCGACGGCGAGATCGCGTACGGAGAGCTTGGCGACCCCGTCGACGGTGGCGAGCCGGGTCAGCTCCGCGTCGTCCAGGCCCACCACCAGCCGCCCGCCGACCATGCCGATGGTCGCCGGGACCGCACCCGCGTCCCGGACGGCCTGCTCGATCTCGCGGGCCACCCGCAGGTTGTCCGGCCGGGGCAGGCCGTGCGAGACGATGGTGCTCTCCAGGGCGACGACGGGACGCCCGTCGCGCAGGGCGTCGGCAACCTCGCTGCCGTAGCGGATGTGAAAGTCGGTCACGTCACCACCGTACGGCCCCCGTCCGGGCGACCTGAAGTGGACCGGAGCGGGGGTGACCTGCCAGACTTGACGGTCGGAGGTGCAGAAGTGAGCACAGAGGTTCTCGAGCGTCCGGAGCTGAAGGACGCCGACACCGGTCCCGAGATGTTCCACTACGTGCGCAAGGAGAAGATCGCCGAGAGTGCCGTCATGGGCACTTTCGTCGTCGCGCTGTGCGGGGAGACCTTCCCGGTCACCAAGGCCGCCAAGCCCGGCTCGCCGGTCTGCCCGAAGTGCAAGGAGATCTACGACTCCTGGGGCGAGTGAGCGTGGGCGACCCTCCCGGTCGCGCACGTAACCTTCGCCGGTGACCACCTCCACCGCCCTGCTCCTCGCCGACCTCACCGGGGTGGCGGTCTTCGCCGCCTCCGGGGCCTCCGCGGCGGTGGCCAAACGGCTCGACCTCTTCGGCGTCGTCCTCGTCGGCTTCGTGGCCGCGCTCGGTGGCGGGATCTTCCGGGACCTGGCGATCGACGAGGCGCCGCCGCTGGCCTTCGGCGACTGGCGGTACGCCGCCACGGCCGCCGTCACCGCCGCCGCCGTCTTCTGGCTGCACCCCCAGTTCGCCCGGCTGCGCACCACCGTGCTGGTGCTGGACGCGGCCGGGCTGGCGCTGTTCACCGTCACCGGCACGGTCAAGGCCCTCGACGCCCAGGTGCCGGCGGTGGGGGCCTGCGTGATCGGCATGCTCACCGCGATCGGCGGCGGTCTCGGGCGGGACCTGCTCACCGCCGAGATCCCGGTGGTGCTGCGGCGGGAGATCTACGCTGTCGCCGCGCTCGCCGGCTCGATCCTCGTGGTGCTGCTGGACGCCCTCGGGCACGCCAACGCCGGCTGGCTCACGGCCGCGGCGGTCTTCGTCTTCCTGCTGCGCCTGGTGTCGCTGCGTCGCCGGTGGTCCGCGCCGGTGCCGACCACGCGGCCGCCCAGGACGGGCGTGCGCGGCCGGCGGGAGTGACGGCAGCACCGTTCCGCAATCCACGACCCGGTTGCGCTGTGGTGGGAAGATGAGTGCCAGGTCGGTCCGCCAAGAGAGCGGAGATCGTCTTGTCTGCACTTCTCCAGCAGTTGCCAACCCTTGCGGGCGTGCTGATAGGCGCTCTGGGGTCCTATCTCGTTTCGACGTCGGCCGAGCGATCCAGGTGGCGTCGGGAGCATCAGGCCCGGTGGGGCGACATGAGGGCGGCGGCCTACGCGAACTACGCAGGCGCAGTGAAAGAGCTCTTTCAGCTGACCCTGGAAGTGGACGCGCGCCGGCACCGTGGCGCGGATTCCTCGGCATCTCCCGACGATCTCGTGCGACTGCAGGCAGCGGATGCCGCACGTGCGGCCAAGTGGGAGACGGTGCTGTTGGTCGGCACCCCACAGGCCGTCGAGGCGGCGCGGCAGTGGCACCGGACGATCTGGAGTCTGGTGGGTATCGTCTCCGAGGATTCGTACGATGTGGCCAGGTTCGCGCAGGCGCTCGAACTGTCTGGCCCTGCCCGGTCCAATTTCTACGAGGCGGCACGGCGAGACCTGGGCCTCGTTGGCGAAAGCCTGCACGAAGTCGACTATTCCACCATATCGTCATGGATTACGCAGCGGCGGCCAAAGGCGGAGCCGAATGGCGTTCTCCCCTGACTCATGACCGGGATGCCTCCCCCGTGGTGCCAGCCGTGAGCCCGTAGTGTCGCGGGCCGCTCACTTGTTTCTGCACCTGCGGAGTCGCCTCTGCCGGTCGGGCCTGCCGTCCGGGTCTGCCGGGCGGCGGTCGCGTGTCCGGCGTGCCCCAAGGGTGGCGTCGGCGCCGGGCCGCTCGTGGCCCGGGGCGGAGGCGGTGGGACCGGCGTGGCCCGTATGTCGCGTGGGCCCGGCGGGGCGGTGCTGGTTATGCTGGGTCGGCCTTCGCGGCACCCACTGCGCGGAGGCGTTTTCATGGGCGGCGGTACCCGTGGCCCTCGCCCGGGGTCCGCCGTCAGGCGGTCGGAGAGGAGCTTCCCGTGGCGGCCCGGTTGCCGGCGATCGAGACGTTTCCGGCACTGCGCGCATGGCAGCGCAAGGCACTCGTGGAGTACCTGCGTCGGCGGGACCCCGACTTCACGGCGGTCGCCACCCCCGGCGCCGGAAAGACCACCTTCGCCCTGCGGATCGCCGCCGAGCTGCTCGCCGACGGCACCGTCGACGCGGTGACCGTGGTGGCGCCCACCGAGCACCTGAAGACCCAGTGGGCGCAGGCGGCAGCCCGGGTCGGCATCCAGCTCGACGCCGCCTTTCGCAACGCCGACCTGCACTCCTCCGCCGACTTCCACGGCGCCGTCGTGACGTACGCGCAGGTGGGCATGGCGCCGCACGTGCACAAGCGGCGCACCCTCACCCGGCGCACCCTGGTCGTCCTCGACGAGATCCACCACGCGGGGGACAGCCGCTCCTGGGGCGACGGGGTGAAGGCGGCCTTCGAGGGCGCCGAGCGCCGGTTGATGCTCACCGGGACCCCGTTCCGCTCCGACGACAATCCGATCCCGTTCGTCGAGTACGAGCGGGGCGGCGACGGGCTGCTGCGCTCCCGCGCCGACTCGGTCTACGGCTACGCCGACGCGCTGCGCGACGGCGTCGTCCGGCCGGTGCTCTTCCTGGCGTACTCGGGGGAGACGCGGTGGCGCACCAACGCCGGGGAGGAACTGGCGGCGCGGCTCGGCGAGCCGATGACCCAGGACCTCGTGGCGCAGGCGTGGCGCACCGCGCTGGACCCGGCGGGCGACTGGATGCCGCAGGTGCTGCGGGCGGCCGACGCCCGGCTGACCGTGCTGCGCAACGCGGGGATGCCCGACGCCGGCGGGTTGATCATCGCCAGCGACCAGCAGACCGCCCGCTCGTACGCGAAGCTCATCGCGCAGGTGACCGGCGAGCGCGCGGCGGTGGTGCTCTCCGACGACGTGGGCGCCTCGGCGCGGATCGCGACGTTCGCGGCGTCCGAGCAGCGCTGGCTGGTGGCGGTCCGGATGGTCTCCGAGGGCGTCGACATCCCCCGGCTGGCGGTCGGCGTGTACGCGACCAGCGCCAGTACCCCGCTCTACTTCGCGCAGGCGATCGGCCGGTTCGTCCGCGCCCGCCGCCCCGGCGAGACCGCCTCGGTCTTCCTGCCCAGCGTGCCGCACCTGCTCGGGCTGGCCAGCGAGATGGAGGTCGAGCGGGACCACGTGCTCGGCAAGCCCAAGGACCGCGAGGGCTTCGACGACGACCTGCTGGAGCGTGCCCAGCGCGACGACCAGGCCAGCGGCGAGCTGGAGAAGCGCTTCGCCGCGCTCTCCGCCACGGCCGAGCTGGACCAGGTGATCTTCGACGGCGCCTCGTTCGGCACCGCCGCCCAGGCCGGCACCCCCGAGGAGGAGGAGTACCTGGGCCTGCCCGGGCTGCTCACCGCCGACCAGGTGGCCCTGCTGCTGACCAAGCGGCAGCAGGAACAGCTCGCGGCCCAGCGCCGCCGGGCCGCCAGGCCGGCTGAGGCGGCCGCTGCGGCGCCCACGGCGCCGCCGGCACCAATGAGTGCCGCCCAGCGTCGGGTCGCCCTACGCCGCCAACTGAACGCCCTCGTGGCCGCCCGGCACCACCGCACGGGGCAGCCGCACGGGAAGATCCACGCGGAGCTGCGCCGCCTCTGCGGCGGCCCGCCGAGCGCCCAGGCCACCATCGAGCAGCTCGAGGAACGCATCGCCACCGTCCAGACCCTCTGACGGCTGTCGACCGGCCCGCCACCGGTGCCCGGGATCGGGCGTGCCGGGCGGCTCGGGGCGGGGAGACGCAAAAAGCCGGCCGGAGGCCCCCTCAGGGGGCCTCCGGCCGGCTATGTCGTGGGTCTGCGGATCTCAGTTCGCCATCAGATCGGCGCCACGCCAGCTGAACTCCGGGTCCGTCGCGAACCGCACGGTGATCTTCACGAGATCCTCCGCGTACTTGTTCGCGTGGTGCCCACAGAACACCAGCTCGCTCCCACCCGCCAGAGTGATCCGGAGCTTGCCGGCAGCATTGCAGCGGTCGCACCGTTCATCGGCGGCTGGGGGAGCCACCGTCTCGGGCGGCGGCGTGAGGGTCGGGGTCATCGCCTTCCTCCTCTGGTCGTCACCGATGAACACTCTCTTCGGTCTTTGCTCACCTATCGTGCAACACCCTGTCCCGGCGCTGCCTTCCCTGTGTGCCCGCGGGGGACCGAGGTCACACATGGCAGGGACAGTGTGCCGTGCACCAAGGGTGCCACGTCAACGATCACAATCGTGCAACCGAACGATCACCTTCCGACGTTGCACGCCAGGTGGTCAAAACGACACGTTCGGTTGACGATCGCGATCAGTCCAGGTAGTCCCGGAGCACCTGCGAACGCGACGGGTGGCGCAACTTGGACATCGTCTTGGACTCGATCTGCCGGATGCGTTCCCGGGTCACCCCGTAGACCTGGCCGATCTCGTCCAGCGTGCGCGGCTGGCCGTCGGTCAGCCCGAAGCGCAGGCGTACCACCCCCGCCTCACGCTCGGACAACGTCTGCAGCACCTGCTGGAGCTGATCCTGCAGGAGCGAGAACGAGACCGCGTCGACCGCGACCACGGCTTCGGAATCCTCGATGAAGTCACCGAGCTGGCTGTCGCCCTCGTCGCCGATGGTCTGGTCCAGCGAGATGGGCTCCCGGGCGTACTGCTGGATCTCCAGCACCTTCTCCGGTGTGATGTCCATCTCCTTGGCGAGCTCCTCCGGGGTGGGCTCGCGGCCCAGGTCCTGGAGCAGCTCGCGCTGGATGCGGCCGAGCTTGTTGATGACCTCGACCATGTGCACCGGGATGCGGATCGTGCGGGCCTGGTCGGCCATGGCCCGGGTGATCGCCTGCCGGATCCACCAGGTGGCGTACGTGGAGAACTTGTAGCCCTTGGTGTAGTCGAACTTCTCGACCGCGCGGATCAGGCCGAGGTTGCCCTCCTGGATCAGGTCGAGGAAGGCCATGCCGCGACCGGTGTAGCGCTTGGCCAGCGAGACGACCAGCCGGAGGTTGGCCTCCAGCAGGTGGTTCTTGGCGCGCTCGCCGTCGCGCGAGATCCAGCCCAGGTCCCGCTGCATCTCGCGGGTGAGCTTCTCCTCGCCCTCGTCGGCCGCGCGCAGCCGCTCCGCGGCGTAGAGCCCGGCCTCGATCCGCTTGGCCAGCTCCACCTCCTGCTCGGCGTTGAGCAGCGGGACCTTGCCGATCTGCTTGAGGTAGGCCCGGACCGAGTCGGCGGAGGCGGTCAGCTCCGCGTCGCGACGCGCCTGCTTGAGCGCCTCGGACTCCTCGTCGTCCCACTCGAAGTCGTTGTCGCTGGCCGAGTTGGCGGCGTCGGTCTCGGCGGCGCGGGTCAGCTCCGCCGGCTCCTCGACGACCACGTCCTCGATCGCGGCGGCCAGCTCCTCCGGGTCGATGTCGCCCTCGGCGCCCTCGCCCTTGGCCTTGCCGCCGGCCTTGGCCGGCTTGGCGCCGGCCGCCGCGACCGTCGCCTTGGTGGCCCGGGTCGACTTGGTCGCCTTCGCGGGCGCGGCGGCCTTGGCGGCCACGTCGGCGGTGGTGCCGGTGGCCTTGCGCGGGGCGGCCTTGCGCGGGGCGGGCGCCGGGGCCTCGTCCGCGGCGGGCGCCTGCTTCGGGGCGGGCGCGACGGCCTTCTTGGTGGTCTTGGCGGTGGTGGCCCGGGACGCGGGGGTGGCCGATCGGGCGGCGGCGACGCGGCGGCGGGTGCTCGCCGAGCCGTCGACCACCACGGTCACTCCCGCCTCGGAGAGCGCCCGCAGGATCTTCTTGGCCTGGGCCGGAGTCACCTCGGCGGACTCGACGGTGCGCGCGAGCTGAGCCGACGTGAGCTGGCCGCCGGCGCTCTGCGCGTGGGCGATCAGAGTGTCGGTGAGCGAGCGAACGTCGGCGCCGGTCTGGCGGGGTTCTGTCACGAATGACCTTCCGGAGGCGAAGAGCGAGCACGGCCGGGTCGTCCGACGCAGAGCGGGGCACCTTGCCGGGCGATGTGGTTGAGGAACCCCCGTGTCCCGGGCCGGCCGGTCGTTGGCGGTCCGTCGCAGCGTGGGCAGGGGTGAATTGTAACGCCGTCTGCGGCGATCATCCCGCGCCGCACGGCGGACCGGCGGCGGGGACCGCCGATTCGACGTAGATGTGGACTTTGTAAGGATGGTACAGCGCGTGACCCGGAACACCCCGGCCGTGCGGGAAGGGGACGAACGATGAATCGCTCGGCGCCGGCGGAACTGCTGGACATCGCGGTCGAGGTGGCCCGGGACGCGGCCGCCACCGCGTACCGGATGCGGGTCGAGGGCGTCTCGGTGGCGGCCACCAAGAGCACGGTCACCGACGTGGTGACGGCCGCCGACCGGGCGGTCGAGCGGCAGGTGATCGACGCGCTGCGCCGGCTGCGGCCGGGTGACGCCGTCCTCGGCGAGGAGTACGGGGCGGGGGAGACCGGCCCGGTCGCCCCCGGCGGCGTCCGCTGGATCGTGGACCCGATCGACGGCACGGTCAACTACCTCTACGGGATCCCGCACTGCGCGGTGTCGCTCGCCGCCGAGGTCGACGGCGAGGTGGTCGCCGGGGTGGTGCGCAACGTCAGCACCGGCGAGGAGTGGACGGCCACGGCCGGCGGGGGCGCCTGGCGCGACGGCGAGCGGCTGCGCTGCTCGACGGAGACCGATCTCGGCCAGGCCCTGGTCGCCACGGGATTCGGCTACGACCCGGGGCGCCGGGCGCACCAGGCCCGGGTGGTCGCCGAGCTGATCCCGCACATCCGTGACATCCGCCGGTTCGGCGCCGCGGCGCTGGACCTCTGCCTGGCCGCGGAGGGCCGGGTGGACGCCTACTACGAGAAGGGGCTCGCCGCCTGGGACCAGGCCGCCGGTGCCCTGGTGGCGACCGAGGCCGGGCTGCTGGTCGCCGGGCTGGGCGGGCTGCCGGCCGGCCCGGACCTGGTGATCGCCGCGCCGGCGGCGCTGTTCAAGCCGCTGCACGACCGCCTCGCGGACCTGGACGCCTCGGGCGGTCCCTGACCGGCCGGCGCCGTGCCCCCGGCGGGACCGGGGGCACGGCGTGGTCGTCAGTCGTCCTCGGACGTCGGGCAGGACTCGGCCGGTGCGACCGGCGCGCCGAGGTCGCCCAGGGACTGGTTGACCTCGGTGGTGGTGGCGAGCTGCTGGAAGCCGCCGCCGAGCACCACGTCGACGACGTCGTCGGTGCGCTTGGCGTCGTAGTCCCACTCGGCGTTGTCGAGGAAGTACGCCCGCAGCAGGTGCGCCGAGCCGACGCCCTTCGGGCCGTAGCGCAGGACCGCGATGTCGTCGATGTGCTTCTTCTCGTTGCCGACCTTCTTGACCTGGAACTTGCGGTTGCGGAAGTCGTCCGCGACGGTGCTGGCCCGACCCGGTTCGTCGGTGGCGTTGTAGACGTTGATCTTGACGTCCTTGGGTTCCCGCAAGGTCACGTCGGCCATCGGCCAGCCCTCGGGGCAGCCTCCGGCGAGGCCGGCGCTGCTCTGGGTGTCGCGGACCAGTGCGACGACCACGAAGACGAGGGCCAGCACCGCCAGCAGGCCGACGACAACGAGTGCTCGCACTCGTGCAAAGCTCATCAGGGTGCTCCCCGGACAGTGGGTGGGTGGTGGCGGCCGCCGGTGGTCGGGCCGCCCCGCCGGCCGTCGAGTACGCCGCTGAGGTTAACGGTTGTCCGGCCGTCGCGTGGAAACAGCCGGACATGCCGGCGCGCCATCCGGGAACCGGGTAGTACTACCCCTATCTTCGTGTCGCCTGAGTCACATTGGGAACAACTTCGCGTGCGGGGGCGTACATCTCAGCCACGAGGGCGGTATACATGCCTCGCCAAATGGGGGGGTATGGTTCCGCGCTCGTCGGGTGTTCCTTGGGGATGCCTCCGTCCGTGCTGTCTTCGGGTCGGGTGACCGACACAAGTGGTGGCCGGCCAGCGGAACCGAAACAGCGTCGTCCGGCGTTACAACCGGAAGCGACAACATCGATATGGGAGAGTGAAACCGATGGCCACCGACTACGACGCCCCGCGTCGCGACGAGGTCGACCTCGGCGAGGACAGCCTGGAAGAGCTCAAGGCCCGACGCGTCGACTCACAGTCGGGCGCCGTGGACGTCGACGAGGCCGAGGTGGCCGAGAGCTTCGAGCTGCCCGGCGCCGACCTGGCGGACGAGGAACTCACGGTCAAGGTGCTGCCGATGCAGCAGGACGAGTTCCGGTGTGCCCGCTGCTTCCTGGTGCACCACCGCAGCCAGTTGGCGGTCGAGCGCAACGGCGACCTGATCTGCCGCGAGTGCGTCTGACACCGTGCGTCCGCACCAGCGGCGGCTCCCTCGTCGGGGCCGCCGCTGCCCGAGTCGCCGTGCGGCATTCCCGGGGACCTGCTTGACTCGTTGACGGGTGACCGTCATGACGACGTCGGTCCATTCGGGAGGTCGGGCCATGAGCGAGCGGAGCGAGTCCGGCGGCACGCGTGGCGCGGACCAGGGCCGCGCCGACGGCGCGGACGCCCCCGTCGCGCGGGACGACCACGCCGACGCGGTGCCTCCGCGCGGCGCGGACGAGCTGGGTGCCACCGTCGCGGCCCTGACCGCCGACGACGTCGCGCCGGCGCGCCGGCGGCAACTGCTCGGCCGGCTCGTCGGGCAGGCGCGGGCGCGTGGGCTGACCGACCTGTTCAAGCCGAAGAGCGCGGTGCGCTGGATGGTCGACACGGTCGCCGAGGTCGCCCCGCACGTGCCCGTACGCGACCTGGCCACCCTGCGCCGGCACTTCGACGGCCTGGACGGCGAGGCGTTGGCCGAGCGGCTGGTCCGCAACGCCGCGCGGACGACGGCCGGCATCGGCGCCGCCGGCGGGGGAGTGGCGGCGGTCGAGTGGGCGGTCGCCCCGACCCTGCTCTCCGCGCCCGTCCTGCTGGCCGCCGAGACGGTCGCCGTGGTGGCGGTCGAGCTGAAGCTGATCGGCGAACTGCACGAGGTCTACGGGGTCCCGGTGCCGAGCGGCGGCACGCAGCGGGCGGTCGCGCTGGTGCAGTCCTGGGCCGGCCAGCGGGGGATCAACCCGATGATGCCCGGTGTCGGCGTGAGCGCCGTGCTGGGCACCGCCGCGCGCAAGGAGCTGCGGGACACGCTGCTCAAGCGCTTCGGCCGCAACCTGACCACCCTCGGGCCCTTCCTCACCGGGGCGGCGGTGGCCAGCTACCTCAACCGCCGGGCCACCCGGACCATGGCGGACCAGCTCCGCAGCGACCTGCGTCGCCAGGCCAAGGCCCTGCCGGACGCCCCGCCGGCCCTCCCCGGCGCCCGCTGAGCGGGCGGCCGGCACCGAGCACGGGCCGGGTCCCGAACGCCGCCGGACAGTGCCGAGCGAACGGGCAGCGGCCCAACGGGCAGCGGCCGGACGGACAGCTCCCGGGCAGCCGGGGCCCGAGCGGAGGGACCGGCGTCGGGCAGCGGGACGGCGCGACCGGGCGCAGGACGGCTCAGGGCCGGGCGGCGTCGCGGGCGGCGAGGAGCGCCTCGGCCAGCTCGACCGGGCGGCGGGTGCTGACCACCCAGAACGGGGTGGGATCGGCCGGGTCGTCGAGGACCACCTGCACGGCGCCGGGGATCCACGGCCGCTGCACCACGAACGCCAGCGGGTCGGCGCCGACCCCGAGCACATCACGCCGGCCGGCGGCGTCCAACGGGACGACGTCGGCGACGAACCGGACGGGCAGCCGGGCGTCGTCCACCCGCAGCTCGTCGTCGCGTACGGCGATCCGGATCCGGCCCAGCCAGGCCAGGCCGGCGACGGTCGCCGGGAGCAGCACGACGAAGGGCAGCCAGGCGCGGACGCCGGGGGCGCCCATCCAGACCTCGAGGGCCAGCAGCGTAGCCGCGGCCAGGCCACCCAGCCACAGCCACCAGGGCAGACCGAGCCGCTCGGCGTGCTGCGGGGGCACCGCGGCGGGCGGCGCCGGGGACGGCGAGGATGGTGACAGGCTCACTCCTGCGAGGGTACGGCGCACGACGGGCGACGGAACCGGCAGGATGGCAGGGTCACCCCAGGAAACGGACGGAAGAGGAGAACCGTGACCGACGTCGTACCCGTGCCCGTACGGCAGCTCGACCCCGAGCTGCCGCTGCCGGCGTACGCCCATCCCGGCGATGCCGGCGCGGACCTGGTGGCCGCGGCGGACGTCGAGCTGCCACCCGGCGGCCGGGCCCTGGTCCCGACCGGCGTGGCGATCGCGTTGCCCGAGGGGTACGTGGGCCTGGTCCACCCCCGTTCGGGGCTCGCGGCCAGACTCGGCGTGACGGTGCTCAACGCGCCCGGTACGGTCGACGCCGGCTACCGGGGTGAGATCCTGGTCAACCTGATCAACCATGATCGGGAGACACCGGCGAAGATCTCCCGTGGTGACCGGATCGCGCAGCTCGTCGTGCAGCGGGTGGCACGGGCGGACTTCCGGCCGGTGGCCGAGCTGCCCGAGTCCCGGCGCGGGACCGGCGGCCACGGCTCCACGGGCGGCCACGCCGGCCTGGTGCCGTCCCCGGCGGACGGCGGGCAGGACGCGGCCCCGGAGGCACCGGACGGACGGCGGTCGCCGGACGTGCGACGGGAAGAGCGGGACCGGGCAGGCGGCCGGACGGAAGAGGTGGCAGGGTGAGAGCGAACAGCGGAGGGTTGGCGCAGTGATCTTCTCCCGGAAGCGGGACAGTGCCGGACGGCACGCCCGTGACGAGCGGACGACCGAGGTCCTCGACTCGCACGAGGAGTCGACCCCGGCCCGCGGCCCGTACGACATCTCCGAGGCGCCCGACGGGGTGCAGCGGCTCGACCTGGGCAGCCTGCACATCCCGGCGGTGCGCGACGTCGAGGTGCGGGTGCAGGCCGACCCGGAGGGCGTGATCCAGCAGGTCGTGCTCGTGCACGGTCCGAACGCGCTCCAGCTCGGTGTCTTCGCCGCGCCGCGCTCCGAGGGCATCTGGGACGAGGTGCGCGAGGAGATCCGCAAGTCGCTGTTCAACGACGGCGCGGCGGCCCAGGAGGTCCAGGGCGAGTACGGCATCGAGCTGCACGCCCGTGTGCGTACCCCGGACGGGCTGACCGACCTGCGCTTCGTCGGCATCGACGGGCCGCGCTGGATGGTCCGCGGCGTCTACCAGGGCGAGGTGGCCACCGACCCGGCCGCCGCCGGCCCGCTGGCCGAGTGCCTCGACGGCCTGGTGGTCGACCGGGGCCAGGAGGCCAAGCCGGTGCGCGAGCCGCTGCCGCTGCGGCTGCCCCGTGAGGTCGCCGACCAGGCGGTCCAGGAGGCGCCGGCCGACGGCAACCCCGCGCCCGCGCCCCGCGAGGCCTGACCGACAGTCACGACGCGCCGGGACCGGCCCCGTCGGCGTACGCTGGCGGGACGGTTCCGGCGTTGTCGGGATCGTCCCGGGCGCCGGCGACGTGTCGGCCCAGCGTGGAGAGGGTGACGCGGAGGTCATGTCGACCGACGAGGGCCGGGGTCCGCTGCGCCGCATGCTGCGACGGCTCACGGCGAGCGAGGCGGAGATCGAGGCGCAGGAGCTGCGCCGGGAGAGCGCCGAGCACGGCGGTGTTCCGGCCGGGCAGTGCACGCGGGGTCAGGTGGTCTCGGTGGCCGGTCGGCTGCGTACGGTCGTCTACACCCCGCGGACCAACCTGCCCACGCTGGAGGCGGACCTCTACGACGGCAGTGACGTGGTGACCCTGGTCTGGCTGGGCCGGCGGCACATCGCCGGGATCGAGCCCGGCCGGCACCTGACCGCGCGCGGCCGGGTGGCGGTGCGCGACGACCGCAAGGTCATCTACAACCCGTACTACGAGCTGGAACCGCCGAAGTGACCCGGTGGCCGCGGCGGACGGAAGGCGTGCGATGACGACGGGACAGCACCGGGCGGCACAGCCGGAGAGCGACCCGCAGGGCGAGGAGCCGCTGCCGACCCTCGCCGAGCAGATGGCCGACCAGCTCGGCGGCTGGCGGGGCCTGGTCGAGTCCAGCATCCCGGTGGTCGTCTTCGTGCTGGCCAACATCATCGGCGAGCTGCGGCCCGCCGTGATCGCCTCGGTGGTGGTGGCCCTCGCGATCGCCGGGCTCCGGCTGGCGCAGCGCCGCCCGGTCCGGCACGCGGTCAACGGGCTCTTCGGCGTCGCCGTCGGCGCCGCGATCGCCTGGCGCACCGGGGACGAACGCGACTTCTACCTCCCCGGCATCCTCTACGGCATCGGCTACGGGCTGGCGCTGCTGCTCTCGGCGGCGCTCCGGCAGCCCCTCGTGGGGTGGATCTGGTCGGTGCTGGTGGCCAAGGGCCGCTCGGAGTGGCGCGACGACCCGCGCCTGGTGCGCACCTTCACCGGGCTCACCGTGCTGTGGGGCGTGGTGTGGCTGGCCAAGGTGGGCGTGCAGGCGGGGCTCTACCTCGCCCACCAGGACACGGCGCTCGGCGTGGCGCGGCTGGTGCTGGGTTACCCGCCGTACGTGCTGCTGCTGCTGATCACGGTCTGGACGGTCCGCCGGGTCACCCGGGAGGCGGAGTCCGAGGCGCTGCCCGGCGGCTGAGGCCGCCGCCTCAGCGCTGCTCGCGGGTGCGCTCGACGCTGTCCGCCCCGAGCACCACCGCGCGGACCGCGTCCTCGACCTCCGCCGTGCACACGAAGATCAGCTCGTCGCCGGCCTCCAACGGGTCGTCCGGCGTGGGCACCAGCACCCGCTTGCCGCGCAGGATCGCCACCAGCGCCGAGTCGCGGGGCAGCGGGACCGCGCGCAACGGCTCCCCGACGTACGGGGCGGTCGGCGGCAGGGTGATCTCCACCAGGTTCGCCTCGCCCTGCCGGAACGTCATCAGCCGGACCAGGTCGCCGACGGTGACCGCCTCCTCGACCAGGGCGGCCATCACCCGCGGCTTGCTCACCGCGACGTCGACGCCCCACTGCTCGGTGAAGAGCCACTCGTTCTCGGCCCGGTTGACCCGGGCCACCACCCGGGGCACCGCGAACTCGGTCTTGGCCAGCAGCGAGACCACCAGGTTGACCTTGTCGTCCCCGGTGGCCGCGACCACCACGTCGCAGCCGGCGATGTCGGCCTCCTCCAGGCTGGCCAGCTCGCAGGCGTCGGCCAGCACCCAGTCGGCGGCCGGCACCCGGTCGGGGCGGAGCATCCTGGGCTGGCGCTCGATGAGCATCACCTGGTGGCCGTTGTCGATCAGCTCCTGGGCGATCGAGCGGCCCACGTTGCCCGCGCCGGCGATGGCGATGCGCATGCTCACAGCCCTCCTTCCGGCGGCGCCGCCGCCACCGACGTGACCGTCTCCGCGATGTCGTCGGTGACCAGCATGAAGAGCTGGTCGCCCTCCTGGACGACGCTGGAGCGGGTCGGCAGCGTGCCGATGCCGAAGCGGATCAGGTAAGCCACCCGGGCCCCGGTCGCCCCCTCCAGGGCGCGTACCGGCCGGCTGACCCAGTCCTTGTGCACCGGCACCTCGATGATCGACACCGTGCTCGTCGGGTCGCGGAAGATCTCCACGTTCCCCTCCGGCACCAGGTGCCGCAGCATCCGTTCGGCGGTCCACCGGACGGTGGCCACGGTGGGGATGCCGAGCCGCTCGTAGACCTGCGCGCGGCGCTGGTCGTAGATCCGCGCCGCCACCCGGGACACGCCGAACGTCTCCCGGGCGAGCCGGGCCGAGATGATGTTGGAGTTGTCGCCGCTGGAGACGGCCGCGAAGGCGTCCGCCCGCTCGATGCCGGCCTGCCGCAGCACCTCCCCGTCGAAGCCGGCGCCGGTGACGGTGATCCCGGCGAAGTCCGGGCCGAGCCGGCGGAAGGCGTCGGCGTCGTGGTCGATGACCGCGACCGAGTGCCCCCGGGACTCCAGGCTGTAGGCGAGGGTCGAGCCGACCCGGCCACAACCCATGATCACGACATGCACCGCGTCCCTCCTCAAGGTGCGCCACACCCGGCCGGTGAGCGTGCCGTCTGCGAGCCTGCCACGTTCCCGGCGCGAGTGCGGACCGACGGTACTCCGCCGCCGCGCCACGTCGTGATCGGCCACCCCACGAGGCACATCCGGGTGGTCGTACGCTTGGCCGTTGTGGCCAGACCCACCTCGCTGCTGAAGCGGCTGCTCCTCGGTCGACCGTTCCGGTCCGACCGGCTCAAGCACACGCTTCTGCCCAAGCGCATCGCGCTGCCCGTGTTCGCGTCCGACGCGCTCTCCAGCGTCGCGTACGCGCCCGACGAGATCCTGCTGACCCTCTCCATCGCCGGCGCCTCGGCGTACTTCTTCTCGCCGTGGATCGCCCTGGCCGTCGTGGTGGTGATGCTGACCGTCGTCGCCAGCTACCGGCAGAACGTGCACGCCTACCCCTCCGGCGGCGGCGACTACGAGGTGGCCACGGTCAACCTCGGGCCCCGGGCGGGGGTCGCGGTGGCCAGCGCGCTGCTTGTGGACTACGTGCTCACGGTCGCGGTCTCGGTCTCCTCCGGGGTGGCCAACCTGGGCTCGGTGGTGCCGTTCGTGGCCACCCACAAGGTGCTGATCGCGGTGACCGCGGTGGTGCTGCTCACCGCGGTGAACCTGCGCGGCCTGCGGGAGTCCGGCACGGCCTTCGCCATCCCCACCTACGGCTTCATCATCGTGATGGTCGGGATGCTGCTCACCGGCCTGGTCCGGGTCTTCGTGTTCGGCCACGACCTGCGCGCGCCCAGCGCCGGCCTGGAGATCCAGGCCGAGCACAGCGTCACCGGCTTCGCCCTGGTCTTCCTGCTGCTGCGCACCTTCTCCTCCGGCTGCGCGGCGCTGACCGGGGTGGAGGCCATCTCCAACGGGGTGCCGGCGTTCAAGGCGCCGAAGAGCCGTAACGCGGCCACCACGCTGCTGCTGCTCGGCACCATCTCGGTGGCCATGCTGGTCGGCATCATCTGGCTGTCCCGCCTCACCGGCCTGCAGTTCGTCGAGGACCCGAGGCTCCAGATCATCTCCGGCCCCGAGGGGTACGTGCAGAAGACCGTCACCACCCAGCTCGGGGAGACGGTCTTCGGCTCCGGCTCGGTGCTGCTCTTCGTGGTCGCCGGGGTCACCGCGCTGATTCTCTTCCTGGCCGCGAACACCGCGTTCAACGGGTTCCCGGTGCTCGGCTCGATCCTCGCCCAGGACCGCTACCTGCCCCGGCAGCTGCACACCCGCGGCGACCGGCTGGCCTTCTCCAACGGCATCGTCTTCCTGGCCGTGGCCGCGATCGTGCTGATCGTCGGCTTCCAGGCCGAGGTGACCAAGCTCATTCAGCTCTACATCGTGGGCGTCTTCGTCTCCTTCACGCTCTCCCAGGCCGGCATGATCCGGCACTGGAACCGGCACCTGAGGACCGCGCGGGACCCGCAGGCGCGCCGGCGGATGCTCCGCTCCCGGGCGATCAACACCTTCGGCATGGCGATGACCGGCGCGGTGCTGGTCGTCGTGCTCGTCACCAAGTTCCTGCTCGGCGCCTGGATCGCCATCGCCGCGATGGCGATGATCTACGTGCTGATGCTGGGCATCCGCCGGCACTACGACCGGGTCGCCGCGGAGCTGACCCCGCCGGACGAGGGCCGCGCCGTGCTGCCCGCCCGCAACCACGCCGTCGTGCTGGTCAGCAAGCTGCACAAGCCGACGCTGCGGGCGATCGCGTACGCCCGGGCCACCCGGCCGGACACGCTGACCGCGGTGACCGTCAACGTCGACGAGAAGGACACCCGGGAGTTGCAGGCGGAGTGGGAGCGGCGGGACCTGCCCGTCCCGCTGACCGTGGTCGACTCGCCGTACCGGGAGATCACCCGCCCGATCCTGAACTACGTGGCCGGCGTCCGCCGGGAGTCGCCGCGCGACGTGGTCACGGTCTTCATCCCGGAGTACGTGGTGGGGCGCTGGTGGGAGCACCTGCTGCACAACCAGAGCGCGCTGCGCCTGAAGGGCCGGCTGCTCTTCGAACCGGGGGTGATGGTGACAAGCGTGCCGTGGCAGCTCGCCTCGACCGCCGGCAAGGACCTGGACCGGCTGGACGCCACACTGAGCCGGGGGCCCGCACGCGGCCCCCGGGTCGCGCCGCGCGGCACCCTGCCGCCGAGCGTCCCGCCCGTCGTGTCCGCGCCGCCCGGCGAGAGCGGCCCGAGTGGTGGAGGTGAACGGTGAGCGCGCACGGGAACGGCCGCGGGCTGGAGGAGGCCGAGCGGGTCGAGCTGACCGTGGGGGCGGTCGCGCCCGGCGGGCACTGCGTCGCGCGGGTGGACGGCCAGGTGGTCTTCGTCCGGCACGCGCTGCCCGGCGAGCGGGTGGTCGCCGAGGTCACCGAGGTGCACAAGGGGTTCGTCCGGGCCGACGCGGTGAGCGTGCTCGAGGCCGCCCCGGACCGGGTCGAGCAGCCCTGCCCGTACGCGAAGCCGGGCCTCTGCGGCGGATGCGACCTGCAACACGTCGCCCCGGCCGCCCAGCTCGACTGGAAGGCGGCGGTGGTGCGCGAGCAGCTCACCCGCCTCGGCGGGCTCACCGACGCCGAGCTGGACGCCCTCGGCGTCCGGGTCGAGGCACTGCCTGGCGGGCCGCTCGGCTGGCGCTCCCGGGTCCGCTACGCCGTCGACGGGGCGGGCCGGGCCGGCCTGCTCAAGCACCGCTCGCACGAGGTGGTCCCGATCGACCGCTGCCTGATCGCCCACCCGGCGATCCGCGAGCTGCCCGTGCTGGCCCCGACCGGGGCGCGCTGGCCGGACGCCGACGCGGTCGAGACGGTCGCCTCCACCGGCGGGGACGTGGCCATGACCGCCGTCGCCGACGGGGAGCCCCGCACGGTGAGCGGCCCGGACCGGGTCCGCGAGGTGGCCGCCGGCCGGGAGTGGACGCTGCCGGCGTCGTCGTTCTGGCAGGTCCACCCGGCCGCCGCCGACACCCTGGTCGACGCCGTGCTGGAGCTGGTCGACCCGCGCCCCGGGGAAATGGCCTGGGACCTCTACGGCGGGGCGGGGCTCTTCGCCGCCGCACTCGCCGGCCGGGTCGGCGACGCGGGCCGCGTCACAGTGGTCGAGTCGGCGGCCCAGGGCGTCGCCGCCGCCCGGGAGAACCTGCGCGACCTGCCCCGGGTGGAGGTCGTGCCGGCCCGGGTGGAGACCGCGCTGGCCCGCCGCCGGATCACCGGCCCGGTCGACGTGGTGGTGCTCGACCCGCCGCGCTCCGGGGCGGGCGCCCGGGTGGTGCGCGACATCGTGGCCGCCGGTCCCCGCGCGGTGGCGTACGTGGCCTGCGACCCGGCCGCCTTCGCCCGCGACGTGCGCACCTTCGCCGGGCTGGGCTGGCGGCTGGCCGCGCTGCGCGGGTTCGACCTGTTCCCGATGACCCAGCACGTCGAGCTGGTCGGTCTGCTCCTGCCGCCCGACGGAGCCGCCAGCTAGCCTGACGCCATGAAGATCGTCGGACTGATGTCGGGGACGTCGTACGACGGGGTGGACGTGGCCGCCGCCGAGTTCACCCGCGACGGGGACACGCTGCGGCTGCGCCCGCTGGGGCACCGCCCCCTCGACTACGACGACGAGCTGCGCGAAGCGATCGGCGCGCTGCTGCCGCCGGAGAGCACCACGATCGAGGCGGTCTGCCGGCTGGACAACCGCCTCGGCGAGGTCTTCGCCGAGGCGGCGGCCCTCGGTGTCGAGCTGGCCGGTGGCGCGGTCGACGCGGTCGTCTCGCCCGGGCAGACGGTCTTCCACTGGGTCGCCGACGGGCGCGCGCTGGGCACCCTGCAACTGGGCGCGGTGGCCCGGGTGGCCGCCCGGGTGGGCGTACCCGTGCTCAGCGACCTGCGCTCGGCGGACGTCGCGGCCGGCGGGCAGGGCGCGCCCCTGGTCCCGGCGTTCGACGCGCTGCTGCTCGACCCGGCCGACGGCGCCGCCCCGCGCGCCGCGCTCAACCTGGGCGGCATCGCCAACCTCACGGTGCTCGCGCCGGGCGCGCCGGTGCTCGGGTACGACGTCGGGCCCGCCAATGCGCTGCTCGACGCGGCGGCCCGCCGCCTCCTCGGGCGGCCCTGCGATCTCGACGGCGCCCGCGCGGCGGCCGGTCGGGTGCACCCCGGCCTGCTCGACGCGCTGCTCGCCGAGCCGTACTACGCGGCGCCGCCGCCCAAGTCGACAGGCAAGGAGCTGTTCCACGCCGGCTACCTGGACGCCCGGCTGGCCGCCCTCGGCGAGGCGGTGCCGGCCGACGACGTGCTCGCCACCCTGACCGAGCTGACCGCCCGGGTGGTGGCCGCCGAGTGCGACCGGCACGGCGTGGCGGAGGTGGTGGCGGCCGGCGGCGGGGTGCGCAATCCCACCCTGACCGCCCGGCTGGCCGCCCTCGGGGCGGGGCGCTGGCGGCTGCGCACCACCGACGAGCTGGGCGTGCCCGCGCAGGCCAAGGAGGCGTACGCGTTCGCCCTGCTGGGCTGGCTCTCCTGGCACGGGCTGCCCGGCGCGCTGCCCTCGGTGACCGGCGCCGACCGGGCCGCCGTGCTGGGCTCCTGGACCCCGTCCGGGCCGGCGTACCGGGGCGCCCCGGCCGTCCCGGCGCCCCGGCGGCTGCGGATCGCGGCCTGACCACCGGAGGCGGGACCCGGGCGTGCGCGATCCATCCGGGGGCTGACCAGGCGCTCAGCACCCCCGGTCGGTGGGCGGGCGTCCGGGCCGACCTGCGGAGTGTCGGACGGCCGATAGACTCTTGCGTCATGAGCGTTGAAGAGGGCACGGTCCACCACACCGGGCTGCTGGCCACCGTCCGGGGCCCGCAGGACGTCAAGCGGATGTCCGCCGAGGAGTTGGACGTCCTCGCCGCCGAGATCCGTGACTTCCTGGTCGCCAAGGTCTCGCGCACCGGCGGGCACATCGGCCCCAACCTGGGTGTGGTCGAGCTGACCCTGGCCATGCACCGGGTCTTCGACTCCCCGCGCGACCGGCTGCTGTTCGACACCGGCCACCAGGCGTACGTGCACAAGATCGTCACGGGCCGGCAGGTCGGCTTCGACAAGTTGAAGCAGCGCGGCGGCCTCTCGGGCTACCCCAGCCAGGCCGAGAGCGAGCACGACCTCATCGAGAACTCGCACGCCTCCACCGCCCTGTCCTACGCCGACGGCCTGGCCAAGGCGTACAAGCTGCGGGGCGAGCAGCGCAGCGTGGTCGCCGTGGTCGGCGACGGCGCGCTCACCGGCGGCATGTGCTGGGAGGCGCTGAACAACATCGCCACCGCCGGCAACCCGCTGGTGATCGTGGTCAACGACAACGGCCGCTCCTACGCGCCGACCATCGGCGGCCTCGCCGACCACCTCTCCTCGCTGCGGCTCAACCCCGGCTACGAGAAGGTGCTCGACACCGTCAAGGAGGCGCTCGGCTCGACGCCGCTGGTCGGCCGGCCGATGTACGAGGTGCTGCACGCCGTCAAGCGGGGCATCAAGGACGCGGTCGCCCCGCAGGCGATGTTCGAGGACCTCGGCATCAAGTACGTCGGCCCGGTCGACGGGCACGACGTGGCCGCGGTCGAGTCGGCGCTGCGGGCGGCGAAGAACTTCGGCGGTCCGGTCATCGTGCACGCCGTCACCCGCAAGGGCTACGGCTACCGCCCGGCCGAGGAGGACGAGGCCGACTGCTTCCACGGCCCCGGCGCCTTCGACGTCGCGACCGGCAAGTCGGTCGCGGCCCCGTCGGTGAAGTGGACCGGCGTCTTCGCCGACGAGCTGGTCGCGATCGCCGACGAGCGGCCCGACGTGGTGGGCATCACCGCCGCGATGGCCGAGCCCACCGGCCTCGCCAAGCTGGCCCGCAAGCACCCGAACCGGGTCTACGACGTGGGCATCGCCGAGCAGCACGCGGCCACCTCGGCCGCCGGCCTGGCCCTCGGCGGGCTGCACCCCGTGGTGGCGGTCTACGCGACCTTCCTCAACCGCGCCTTCGACCAGGTCCTGCTGGACGTGGCGATGCACAAGCTGCCGGTGACCTTCGTGCTGGACCGGGCCGGGATCACCGGCCCCGACGGGCCCAGCCACTACGGCATGTGGGACATGTCGATCTTCGGCGTCGTGCCGGGCCTGCGGATCGCCGCGCCCCGCGACGCCGCCACCCTGCGCGAGGAGCTGCGCGAGGCGGTGGGCGTCGACGACGGCCCGACCATCGTCCGCTTCCCGACCGGCACCGTCGCCGCCGACCTGCCGGCCGTGCGCCGGGTCGGCACCGTCGACGTGCTGGCCGAGGCGGCGCGCAAGGACGTGCTGCTGGTGGCGGTCGGCTCCTTCGGCCACCTGGGCATGGAGGTGGCCACCCGGGTGGCCGAGCAGGGCTACGGCGTCACCGTGGTCGACCCGCGCTGGGTCCGGCCGGTCCCGGCCGAGCTGGTCGAGCTGGCCGCCGGGCACCGGCTCGTGGTCACCGTCGAGGACGGCGTCCGGGTCGGTGGCGTCGGTGACGCCCTCGCCCAGGCGATGCGGGACGCCGACGTCCGGGTGCCGCTGAAGGACCTGGGCGTGCCGGCCGACTGGCACCCGCACGGCAGCCGCGCGCAGATCCTCGCCGACCTCGGCCTGACCGCGCAGGACGTGGCCCGCGACGTCACCGGCTGGATCTCCCGGCTGGACGTGGAGCAGGTCGAGCCGGTGATCGCCGCCGACGACGCGACCGCGCAGAACTGAGTTCCAGACCGCCGACGGCGGGTGCCCCGGGAGACCGGGCCACCCGCCGTCGGCGTCTCACGTGCCGGTCAGCGGACGCTGAGGCAACGCCGGGTCAGCGGAGCCGACGCCGGGTCAGCGACCGCCGAGGGAGCGGTAGTGCGTCTTCTCCGCCTCGGCGAGGCTGAACGTCTCCGACCGGGTCGGCGCCGGCACCACGACCAGCCCCGGCCGGTCCACCAGGCGGGGTGTGTCCGGCGGCGTGGACAGCGAACTGTCGGCGGTCGGCCGCCAGCTCAGCACGGCCAGCGGCTGCCCCGGCACCGGCAGCGTGTAGGTCTGCAACGGGTTGGAGCGGTCGGCGGGGGAGACCACCGGCGTGCCCCCGTCGGCGGGGCGGTAGACGACGGCGGTCATCGTGCCGTCCGCCGTCTCCCAGCTCAGCTGCTCCAGCTCCGCCGGCTCGCCGCCGCCGAGGGCGACCTCGCCGAGGGTGCGTACGGTCAGCTTGGTCATCGGCCACGACGACGGCACCGAGCGCGGGGCGTCCCGGTCGCCGATGCGCCGGGGGACGCTGCCGAACGGGCCCTCCTCGCCGGCGAGCGCGCAGGTGTCCAGGCCCGTGAGGGCCCGCTTGCCGGAGCCGCTCTCGTCGCGTACGAGGGGGTAGCGCGGGTCGGTGGTGCCGGTGCCGAGGTCCAGCAGCCGGTCGGCGGCGCGGCCCCGGGGCAGCGCCTCGGTGGCCCTGAGCGTGGCGGTCACCGGCACCGCCCGGCAGGCCGGCACGGTCACCGGCTCGGTGAGGCCGTCGGTGTGCCGCAAGGCCCGGCCGTCCGGCCCGAGCAGCCGCTGCACCCGGCCCGACGTGAGGTAGCGCCGCCCGTCGGAGGTGTGCACGGGGAGCACGTCGGAGTAGACGAGGTAGCCGGGGTCGGTGTACTCGGCGGCGCGGGTGACCGCGTACCGGCCGTCCTCGGTGGTGACCTGGAGCAGCCAGGAGGCGCTCTCGCCGGGCACGTCCGCGGCGACCAGGGCCAGCGGCGCGCCGCCGACCTCGCCGGACCAGAGGATCCCGGACGTGGGCAGGTGCACCCGGTCGTCGGCCGGTGACCGCCAGTCGCGTACCGCCTCCGTCACCGCCGACCTGACGGCGGCGTCGCCCGCCAGGGTGCCGCGTGGCGGCCAGACCGTCAGGTCGCCGTCCAGGCTGTCGTAGCCGACCCGCAGGTCGCCCGGCTGCCGGTCGGCCACCGGCCCGCAGGCGGTCGCGGTGAGCAGCAGGGTCAGCAGTGCGGTGGCCGTGCTGCCGCGCCGGCGGACTGGAGCCACCTGTACGCCCCCTCGATCGCCTCAGCCGTCGTTCAACGGAAAGCGCCATAGTACGAGATGTCGGATCACCGGGACGCGCCACCTCGCCCACCGTCCGTGCGCAGGTCGCGGGCGGTGGCCGACCCCGACCACAGAGGACACTGCCGTGGTTTCAGGGTGAATGTCCCGCTCAGGTAGACTCCGCCGACTGTGACGCCTGCCGAGACCCGCGCCGAATCCTGGTCGGAATCCGACGCCGCCGCGGCCCCCGCGTCCGAACCCGTGGCGCCGCCCGTGGGCGGCGGCGCCGGTGACCGTACGCCGGGCGGGGCCGCCCGCGCCGACGAGGCCGACGCCCCCGGCGCGGCCGTGGCCACCGAAGCGACCGACGCCGCCACCCCCTCCGGCGAGGCCGGCGGGGCGGACGGCGCGGCCCGGCCCCGGCGGTGGACCCGGCGACGGCAGGACCTCACGGTCTTCGGCCTGTTCCTGCTCGCCGCGGTGTGGGTCACCAGTCAGATCTGGGTGGACCCGGCCGGCCGGGTGGCCTCGCTCTACAGCAGCGACCCGGCCCAGGTGCAGTTCTTCCTCGCCCACTCGGTACGCGTGGTGCTGCACGGCGAGTTCCCGTTCTTCACCGAGCAGTTCAACTACCCCGACGGGGTCAACCTGATGGCCAACACGGCCATCCTCGCGCTGGGCATCCCGATGGTGCCGGTGACGCTGCTCTTCGGGCCGGCCGTGACCTTCGTGGTGCTGGTCACGCTCGCGCTCGCCGGCACGGCCTCGGCCTGGTACTTCGTGCTCTCCCGGCACGTCGTGCGCAGCCCGCTGGCGGCGGCCGTCGGCGGCTGGTTCTGCGGGTTCTCGCCGGCGATGCTGTCGCACGCCAACTGGCACCCCAACATCATCTCGCAGTTCCTGCTGCCGTTCATCGTCTGGCGGGTGCTGGTCATCACCCGGTCCCGGCGGCCGTGGCGCGACGGCGTGCTGCTCGCCCTGCTGGTCACCGCCCAGGCGTTCATCAACGAGGAGATCCTGCTCTTCACGGCGCTCGCCTGCGGGGTGTTCCTGCTCGCCGTGCTCGCCCAGCGGCCCGGGCTCTGGTCGGCGGCGTGGCGACCGCTGGCCAAGGCCCTCGCGATCTGCACCGTGCTCGCCGGGTCGCTGCTGGCGTACCCGCTCTACGTCCAGTTCGCCGGGCCGATGGCGTACCACGGCCTGAGCGACGCGGTCCGCGACTACGGCAACGACATCGCGGCCTTCTTCGCGCCCGGCTCGCCGACGATCGGCGGCGACGAGCGCGCCAACGTCAACCTCGCGCCGAACTACTCGGAGGAGAACGCCTTCTTCGGTTGGAGCCTCGCCCTGATGGCCGTCGGCATCGTGGCCTGGCTGCGCCGGGAGATGCTGGTCCGGGCGCTCGCCGCGACCGGGGCGTTCTTCGCGGTGCTCTCCCTCGGCGAGCGGGTGTCCTGGTGGCACCGGGAGCTGCTCACCGGGCCCTGGGAGTGGCTGGTCCGGCTGCCGCTGCTCGACGCGGTGGTGCCCACCCGCTTCGGCCTGATCACCAGCGTGGTGGTGGGCATCCTGCTGGCGCTCGCCGTCGAGCGCTCCCGGACGCTGCCGGTCGAGCGGCGGACGCTGCGTACGCTCACCGTGGCCGGGCTCGTCCTCGCGCTGCTGCCGATCGCGCCGATGCCGCTGAAGGTGACCTCCCGCCCGCCCGTACCGGACTTCATTACCGCCGACCGGTGGCGCGGCTACGTCGGTGAGGACCAGACGCTGGTGCCGATCCCGGTGCCGAACATGGGGCACACCCACGGCATGCGCTGGGCCGCCTCCACCAACCTCGACTTCAAGATCCCCGGCGGCTACTTCCTGGCGCCGCGCAACGGCAACACCGGCGACCCCGGCCGCTTCGGCGGCCGGCCCAGCGGCGTCGGGCGGCTGCTGGAGGAGGTCGCCTCGACCGGCCGCATCCCGAAGCTGGACGACCGGCAGCGCCGCCGCTCGCTCGACGAGCTGCGGCACTGGCGGGCGGCCATCCTGGTGCTCCCGGTCGGCCAGCACCACTCCGAGCAGCTGCGGCGCACCGTCGAGCAGCTGGTCGGTCCCGGCCGCCGGGAGCTGGACGTCTGGGTCTGGGACGTCCGGGCGCTGACCGACCAGCCGACCTGATGACCGCCCCGGCGGCGACCGGCACCGCCGGGGCGGCACCCGCCCGGCGGTCCCGCCGGCTGCCGGTACGCGCGCCGGACGCGCTGGTCGTCGCCGGCTACGTCGCCCTGGCCGTGCTGCTGACCCTCGGTCAGTGGGGTCGCCCGGGGCGGCTGTTCCACCAGGCGGGGGACCAGGTCCTCTTCGAGTGGATGCTGGCCCGCGCGGCCCGGGCGGTGACGGGCCTGGAGAACCCGCTGTACAGCGGGGAGCTGAACGCCCCGGACGGGGTGAACCTGATGGCCAACACCTCGGTGCTGGGCCTGGGCGTGCCGCTGACGCCGGTCACCCTGCTCTTCGGCTCGCAGGTCGCGTTCCTGGTGGCCGTGGTCTGCTGCCTCGCCGGCACGGCGACCGCCTGGTACGCGGTGCTGCGCCGCCGGCTCGTCGACTCCCGGGCGGCGGCGGCCGTCGGCGGGCTCTTCTGCGGCTTCGCCCCCGGCATGGTCGCGCAGGCCGGGGCGCACCTGCACATGGCGGCGCAGTTCCTGGTGCCGGTGATCCTGGCGCTGGTGTTCCACCCGGACCCGCGCCGGGTGTGGCGGCACGGGACGCTGCTCGGGCTGCTGGTGGCGTACCAGCTCTTCCTCGGCGAGGAGGTGCTGGCCTTCCTGGTCCTCGCCGCCGGGACCTTCGCGCTGGCGTACGCGGCGGCCGACCGGGAGAGTGCGCGTCGGCGGGCGCCGGCGCTGCTCGGCCGCCTCGCGGTCGGGGTGGCGGTGGCGCTGCCGCTGCTGGCGTACCCGCTCTGGTTCCAGTTCTTCGGCCCGGGCCACTACCGGGGGATGCCCTTCCACGCGTACGGCTACCAGCTCGACGCCGCGTCCTTCACCGCCTCGGCGCGGCAGACGGTGCTCGGCGACGACCACCTGCCCGGCCTGCTCGCGCCGAACCCCACCGAGGAGAACTCCTTCTTCGGCCCGGGGCTGCTGGTGCTCGCCGTGGTGATCGTGATCTGGCTGTGGCGCCGCCCGCTGGTCCGCGCGCTGGCCGCCTGCGGGCTGCTCTTCGCGCTGCTCTCGCTGGGCGAGCAGGTCCGCCTGGACGGCACGTCCACCGGCATCCCCGGGCCGTACCGGCTGGTCGCCGAGCTGCCGCTGCTCGACCACGCGGTGCCGGCGCGCTTTCCGCTGGTCTGCGTCCCGGTGCTGGGCATCCTGCTCGCCCTCTCCCTGGACCGGCTGCGCCCCGGGGCCGGGGCGGACCGGCTGCGCGCCGATGCCGATGCCGGGGCCGGGGCGGACCGGTTGCGCCCCGGGGCCGGGGCCGAGGCCCGGGTGGGTGCCGTGCCGGTGCGGCTGCTCTGGGGCGGGGCGGTGGCCGCCGCGCTGCTGCCGCTGATCCCCACCCCGATCCGGACCGTGCCGGCCTGGCCCGTGCCGGCGTTCGTGGCCGAGGGCGGCTGGCGGGCCCACGTACCGCCGGGCCGGACCCTGGTCCCGGTGCCGCCGGTGACCGGCGCGGGGCTCAGCCCGGCGATGCTCTGGTCGGCCCGCACCGGGCTGGCCTTCCCGGCCCCGGGCGGCTACTTCATCGGCCCCCGGAGCGCCGACGACCCGGCCGCCCGGTGGGGCGCCCCGGACCGCCCCACCGCCGAGCTGCTGCGTCGGGTGGCCGAGACCGGCGAGGTGCCGGTGGTCACCGACGAGCACCGCCGGCAGGCGGTCGAGGACCTGCGGCACTGGCGCGCCGCCCTGGTGGTGCAGGGTGGACTGCACCACGGCGACCCGGTGCGCCGTACGCTCGACGCGCTGCTCGGGCCCGGCCGGGAGGTGGCCGGCGCCCACGTCTGGGACGTCCGCCCGCTGGTGGGCTGACGGCTCAGCCGACGAGCGGCCGGACGTCCCAGAGCCACACGTCGTCGACGCGCTGGGGCGGGCCGATCAGCGCGGTCATCAGCTCGCGCAGGACCGTCTCGCGGGGATGCGCGCCGAGGACCACCACGGACGCGCGCCAGAAGCGCAGGTCCTCGACGGCCTGGCGGCGGTTCTCCTCCGTCAGCGCGGGGACCGTGTTCTTGTCCATCGTGGAGTAGATCAGGGTGCTCGTCGGACGGTTGGGCGCGCCGAAGACGCCCTCGCCCAGCTCGTTCGGCCCGATGAAGTAGCCGCCCGGGATCGGGAACGCGTGCTGCGTCAGTGCGCTCCAGCGCAGCGTGGGCAGGCCGTGCACGTTGCTCGGGATCGGCACCGGCACCAGGGTCCGGCCCTCCGGCACGTACGGGCGCCAGCCGCCGGCGGTGATGAAGTGCGGCGGCGGGTCGACGGGCTCCGCGGGCAGCGGACGCGGGAACAGCGGCAGCACGGCGAGCGCGACGGCCGCGTACCCGACCGGCCGGAGCCAGCGGCGGCGCGGCCCGGCGGCGTCGGCGCCGGCCGCGCGGTCGTCGCCGTCGGAGCCGGCGCGGGGGGCCGGCACCGGCGGGCGGCCGCTGCCGGCGACGGTGTCCCAGGCCAGGGCGAGCAGCACGCCGAGCGCCGCCGCCACCACCAGGGCCAGCCGGGTCGGCATCATCATCTCGACCAGCGGCAGTTCGTCGGAGACGTAGGCCCACGGGCCGTCCGTCTCCGTCTCCACCCCGTTGATCCGCACCTTCGGGCCGATCGAGGCCACCGTGAAGACCACCACCAGCACCGCGAGGATGCGGGCGGCGAGCGAGCGGCGGACCAGCAGCACCAGCGCCACCAGCGACAGCAGCACCAGCGGCCAGCCGAACCAGGTGTTCTGCTCGGTCAGGCCGATGGTCTTCTCCACCGCCTCGTCGCCGGCCACGGTGTCGCGGGCGAAGGTGACGAAGGCGGCCAGGTCCTCGCCCCAGCTGTGGAACACCCCGCCCTGCAATCCCCGGTAGGACTGCGGGCCGTTGAACTGGAACCAGATCGGGTAGGCCGTCAGCAGCAGCGCCAGAGCGCCGCCCACGCCGAGCGCGGCGGCGAAGGTGCCGGCCACCGCCCGCGTCCGCGCCGGCCGCATGATCGCGTACGCGACCACGACCACCAGGCAGGCCAGCGCGGTGAGCAGCAGCATCTCCTCGTTGATGAAGATCTGGTACGCCACCAGCAGGCCGAGCACGATCCCGTTGCGCCGCCACCGGCCTGGCTCGCCGAGCCGGAGCACCCGCACCACGATCAGCGGCAGCAGGAAGTTCGAGACGAAGTTGGGTTGGCCGTTGGCGTGGTGCACGATGCCCGGCGCGAAGCCGAGGAACGCGCCGCCGACGAAGGCCGCCGCGCGCGAGCGCACCAGGTGCCGCGACAGCATCCAGTACGACGTGCCGGCGGTCGCGGCCAGCGCGCCGCCCAGGTAGAGCGCGTACATGACCTGCGGGCCGAGGAGCATGGTCAGCGGCGCCAGCGGCAGCGTCACCCCGAGCAGCGAGGTGTTCGCCATCATGTTGACCCCGTCCGGGGCGTTCTGCCGCTCGGTGAACAGCGGGTTCTCCAGGTGCCGCACCGAGTACGCGCCGTGCGAGAAGAGCCACTCGAACCAACTGTGGTCGGTGGGCAGGTGCGACGACACCCGGTTCTGCACGTCCACCCAGTAGTTCAGGCACACGAAAACGCCGAGCAGGACATAGGCTCCGATGGCCAGTACGTCGGCGCGGGAGGGCCTGCGCCGGGGCCGGCGCGTCGGCTCGCCCGCGACGGGCTCGGAGACGGAGTTCAGCGAGGGATCAACCACCGGCACAGCCACGACGCGCCATCGTACAGGCGCGCTGGCGTCGCTTTTGCCTCAGCCGGTGCCCCCACGGTCGATTTGCCGGCCCGCCGGAGGCCACGGTGTGACGGGGAGGACGCCACGTGACGCTCATCGACCTCGGCGAGGTACGCGACGAGCCGGGCCGCGAGGCGCCGCCGCCCCGCCCGCCGCGCGCCGTCGGCCGCCCGGTGCGGGTCGCGCTGGCGCTCGCGTTTCTCGTGGCCACCGTGGCGGCGGCCGCCCCGGTGCCGGCCCGGGTCGGGCTCGTCGTGCCGGCCCGGCTCGGGTCGGAGGCATTCCTGCACGGCGACCGGCTCTACGTCGTCGAGCCGGCCGAGGGGGAGCCCGAGGGGACCGTCGAGGTGCGGGCGTACGCCCTGCCCGAGCGGGCGCCGGCCGACGCCGCCCCGCCCACCCCGGTGTGGCGCTCCCGGGTCGCGGGGGCGGGCCGGTTCTGGCAGCTCCAGACCGGGCCGGGGTCGGTGCTCTTCTCGGTCACCGGGGACCAGGACGACGGGCAGACGATCGCCCTGGACGCCGCGACCGGCCGCGGGCTCTGGCGGCAGCCCGGCTACCCCTGGTGGGACCCGGCCGGGATCCTGCTGATGCAGACCGGCGGGGAGGAGGGCGGCGCCGTGCGGTCGGTGGATCCGGCCTCCGGGCGGGCCCTCTGGTCGGTGCCGACGACGCGCGGGGGCGCGACGTACAGTCTCCGCGACGGGCGGGTGGAGCGGATCGTCCTGGTCCCCGCCGAGGGGCGGGTCGAGGTGCGCGACCCCCGCTCCGGCGCCCTGGTGCACTCGGCGGACCTGGGCCTCGACGACGCCTCCGGGCACGTGGTGGTGGCGTACGACCTGCTGCTGGTCGTCCGGCCGACCGCGGGCGTGGTGACCGCCTACGGGCTGGACGGGCTGCGGCGGCGGTGGGAGGCGCGCGTCCCCATGGTGGAGCACGTCACCGAGTGCGGCGAGCTGTTGTGCGTGCCCGGGGGAAACAGGTTCGTCGCGCTCGACCCGGCGACCGGCGCGCTCAGGTGGGTCGGCGGGCGGTGGTTCGGGGTGCTGTCGGCACAGGGTGGCCGGCTCCTGGCGGTCGCGCCCGGGCCCCTCGGCGACCGGTTGGGCGTGCTCGACGCGGCCACCGGTCGGGAAGTGGCCGACCTGGGCAGCTGGCAGCTGATGACCTGGCACGCCGACGAACGGATCCTGGCCGTGCGGCCGGCCGCCGCCGGTGGCGGGGTGGTGGTCGCCGAGTTGGACGTCGCCGAGGGCCGGGCCCGGGTGCTGGACGTGCTCCGCGGCGCGTCCGGGGACTGCCGCAGCCGGGCCGACACGGTGGTGTGCCGGCTGCAGACCGGCGAGCTCGGCGTCTGGCGCTATCCCGGTTGAGCCGCCGCGCGTCCGGTGCGTGGACGCCGCCGGATCACCAGTTGGGCTGCTCCGGCGCCGGGGGGAGCGGCACGCCGGGCGGCCGGAGCACGTACGCCACCCCGCCGCTGCCACCCTGCCAGGCGGCCTCGAACCGGTCCCGGTCGACGGTCCGGCGCACCGCGTCGTCGTCCGGGGCGTACGGGTCGTTGAGCACCGGGGCGCCCGTGGCGGTGAAGCCCACCAGCACCATCAGGTGCCCGGCGGTGTCGTAGTCCAACCCGGGCACCTCGCCCGACTTGAACGCGGCGGAGACGATCAGCGGGATGCCGGTGGCCACGAACGCCTCCGCCTCGGCCAGCGACCGCAGCCGGGTGACGAAGGCGTCCACCCCGTGCAGGCCCGCGTACGCGGTGTTGAACGGCCAGTTGCCGGCACCGGCGAAGGCGTGGTCGTAGCAGTGTCGCGCGGCGTGCACCACCACCGGGCGAGGGCCGGCCGGAGCCACCCAGGCGTACCGGGTCGGGGCTGGGGCGGCGTCCCAGAAGGCCAGCACCATCGAGGTGCAGGTGGGGCTGCACCAGGCGTCCCCGCCGCCACCCCACTGCGGGTGGGCGCCGGCGTGCAGCCGCTGCGAGTAGCGCGGCACGTCCAGCACCGTGCCCCAGGCGGCCGGCGCCGTCGCGGCGGACCCACCGGCAGGGGCCGGACCCGGGGCGCGGGACCCGGGCCCGGTGACCGGGGCGGGCCCGGCGGTCACCGGCGGGGAGCCCGCTGCGGTGGGCCGGGACGCCCCGGCCGCTGCCGTCGGGCGCGGGCCCGCGGCGACCGCCCCGACCGCGCGCAGCACCGGGGTCGCGTCGGCGTCCTCGGGCCGGAGCAGGGTCACCCGGACCTGCCAGCCGGTGACGGTCGCGTCCGTCACCACCAGCGTGTCCGTGTCCACCCGGGCGTCGGCGTCGCGCTGCCCGGGCACGGACGTCCGGCGGATCGCGTGGTCGTCGGCCGCCCAGTCGGCGAGGACGTACCACCCGGTGGCCGGCGCGTCGTCGCGCCAGCCCCGCAGCTCCACCCGCAGCCAGCAGTCGCCGGGGGTGTCCCCGGTCCACGAGGGCACGACGTCGCGCACGGCGAAGCCGACCGGCACGGGCGGGGACGTCCAGCTGCCGGCCGCGTACCGGCGGGTGCGGCCGTCGGCGTCGGTGTGGTCGAGCCGGTCGGCCGGGTCGGCCAGTTCGAGGCCCTGTCCGCCCGCACGCAGCCCGGACAGGCTGCCCAGCCCGGCGTCGCCGGGAAGGCGGAAGCCCCGGTAGGTGACGTCCCGTCGGATCGTCGGCGCCGCGTCGGTCATGCGTCTTCCCGTCCGTCGTGAAGGTTGCCGCCAGCAGCATTGCGTACGACGAAGGTTTTCTGCAACGGGGTCGGGCCGGGACGGCGGGTGCGGCCCGGTTTGGCTGCCGGCACTAGGTTGTGGGTGGTCAGGGGCGAGGAGGCCGGGGATGCGGGTACTGGTGGTCGAGGACGAGCGCAACCTCGCCGACGCGATCGCGCGGGGGCTGCGCAAGCGGGGGATGGCGGTGGACGTCGCCTACGACGGCGACAGCGGCCACGAGATGGCGTTCGTCACGCGGTACGACGTGGTGGTGCTCGACCGGGACCTGCCCGGCGTGCACGGTGACCAGATCTGCGCCGAGCTGGCCGCCTCCGGCACGCTCACCCGGGTGCTGATGCTGACCGCCAGCGGCACCGTCGCCGACCGGGTGGAGGGGCTGCAACTCGGCGCGGACGACTACCTGCCGAAGCCGTTCGCCTTCGACGAGCTGGTCGCCCGGGTGCAGGCGCTCGGCCGCCGGGCCACCCCGGCCGCGCCGCCGGTGCTCGAACTCGCCGATCTGGTCCTCGACCCGGCCCGCCGGGTGGCCACCCGCAGCGGCCAGCCGGTCGACCTGACCAACAAGGAGTTCGGCGTGCTCTGCGAGCTGCTCAAGGCGCGCGGCGCGGTGGTCTCCAGCGAGGAGCTGCTGGAACGGGTCTGGGACGCCAACACCGACCCGTTCACCACGATCGTCCGGGTCACCGTGATGACGCTGCGCAAGAAGCTCGGCGACCCGCCGCTGATCGAGACGGTGGTCGGTGCGGGCTACCGCACGGCGGAGGCGGGGGCGCTGTGAGCGCGAGGAGTGAGCCGGTCCTGCGAGCCCCGCAGGCGCGGACGAAGGCTGGTGCCGCGACCCGGCGGGCCGGGCTGCGGCCCACGCTGCGGCTGCGGCTGACCCTGCTCAACGGGGTGCTGCTGGTCGGCGCGGGCGCGATCCTGGTGCTGCTGGCCTGGCTGCTGGTCCGCGACGCGCTGCGCCCGACCGACGAGCTGCTGCCCGGCACCGTGGTGGTGCTGGCGGACGGCCGGTCGCTGGACGCCGCGCAGTGGCAGCGCCAACTGGTCGACGCCGCCAGCGCGGAGCTGCTGGTCAAGGGCCTGGTGGCGCTGCTGGCGATCAGCGTCGTCGGGGTGGCCGGCGCGTACGCGGTCGCCGGCCGGGCGCTGCGCCCGCTGCACCAGGTCACCGCCACCGCCCGCCGGTTGGGCGAGACCACCCTGGACCAGCGGATCGGCTATTCGGGCGCCGACGACGAGGTGGCCGAGCTGGCGGAGACCTTCGACGAGATGCTGGACCGCATCGCCGCCGCGTTCGAGGCGCAGAAGCGCTTCGTGGCCAACGCCTCGCACGAGCTGCGGACCCCCCTCGCGGTGATGCGTACCGAGATCGACGTGACGCTCAGCGACGACGAGGCGGACGCCGCCGAGTACCGCCGGATGGCCACCGTGGTCCGGGACGCCTCCGAGCGGGCCAACGGGCTGGTCGACGCCCTGCTGGTGCTCGCCCGCAGCGAGGCCCAGGCGGGTCGCCGGCTGGGCCGCCGCACCGAGTGCGACCTCGCCGCCGGCACCGCCAACGCCCTGTCGGCGGTACGCCGGGAGGTCGAGCGGATCAAGCTGCGGGTGCAGACCTCGCTGGAGCCCGCGCCGGTCGTCGGCGATCCCGGGCTGCTGGACCGGCTGGCCGGCAACCTGATCGAGAACGCGATCCGCTACAACCACCTGCACGGCCGGGTCTGGGTGCGTACCGGGTCGGACGGGTGCCGGTCGTGGCTGGTGGTGGGCAACACCGGTTTCGAGGTGGACCAGGCCGACGTGCCCGGCCTGTTCGAGCCGTTCCGGCGCGGCGGCCGGGAGCGTACCGGCGCGCGCGGCTCCGGCCTCGGGCTCTCGATCGTGCGGGCGGTCTGCGACGCGCACGGCGGCACCGTGAAGGTGGTCGCCCAGACCGGTGGCGGGCTGGAGGTCACGGTGACCCTGCCGGCGGCGGAGGCGGCCCCGGCGGTCACCGCCCAGGAGCCGGCCGCCCGGCGGTGACGGGCCACCCCGGGGTTGCGGGGAGTACGGACCCGATGGAAGGATCACGGCGTCAGCTCGAGAACCGGAGGGGGGTGCGTCGATGTTCACCGTCATGATCTCCGCGCCCCGTCTCGCCGGCTGACCCTCACGCACGCGGGGCGCCTTATCCCCAGCGGAGGAACTCCGTGTATCCACGGATCCACAACAGCAGTTTCGACTGTCACGACACCTACGCCCTCTCCGGCTCCTGGCCGGCGCTGCCCGGGTACGCCCGGCACGCCGACGACGCCCCCGGCGGTCCGGAGGCGGCGCTGCCAGCGCCGGACGGCACCACCCCGCACGTCTTCTTCCCACAGGTCCCCGTGGCCGGGTCGGTGAAGGACCGGGCGCGCTTCCGTCTCGAACCGGCCGGCCGGACCCGGGCGCGGGAGGCCGAGCGGATGCTCGGCGTCGGCGCGACGGAGCGGGCGGGTACGACCATCGAGGAGGAACACCCGTGAGCGCACGGATCCACAACGTCTGCATCGACTGCCGCGACACGTACGCGCTGTCCGGCTTCTGGGCGCAGGTCTTCGACTGCCCCCGCCAGCCGGACGACTTCCCCGGCGACCCGGAGGCCATGCTGCTGCCCCCGGGAGGACCGGAGGTGCTCTTCGTCGCGGTGCCGGACGGCAAGGAGGTGAAGAACCGCCTCCACCTCGACCTGGAGCCCACGGACCGGACCCGGGACGAGGAGGTCGAGCGCCTGGTGGGCATCGGTGCCACCCAGGTCGCCGACCAGCGCCGCCCCGACGGTTCGGGCTGGGTGGTGCTCGCCGACCCGGAGGGCAACGAGTTCTGCGTGCTGCGCAGCGCCGCCGAGCGGGCCGCCACGGCGGGCTGACGCGAAAGGGGCCCGTCCACCGTCGTGGGCGGGCCCCCTCGCTGCCGTACGGGTCAGGACTTCTGCTCGACCTGTCCCCGGATGGTGGCGAACTCGGCGTGGGCCTGCTGGCCCGTCTTGAAGTAGACGATGACCATGCCGACGCTGCCCTTGTCGCTCCACACGCAGACGCCGAGCGGCACGTCCTGCGCCTTGGCGTCGCCGCACTTGGCCTCGCCGCCGAGCGGCCCCGGATCCACGGTCTTCATCTCGCCCAGCCGCACGTCGCTGGTGCGCGCGCCCCTGATGGTGTCCTCGAGCGTCTTGACCGGGTCCGGGTTCAAGCCGGACGCGGCGGCGATCATCACGAGGTCTTTGCCGTTGAGGGTGCCGTAGAACTCGCCGACGGTGCTGCTGGCGCCGGGGATCGTCTTGTTGAGTTCCGCCTCGAGCTCCCGGGCGCCGGCCTGGAGGGTCGGGTCCGTCGCCCTGGGCCGCCCGGCGAGGGTCGCCGGCGCGACGACCCGGGTGCGGGTGGCGTCGACGGTCTCCTTCACGTCGTCCTTGACGGCGAAGGCGACGATCGCCGCGCCGCCCAGGCAGAGCACCAGCACCACGGCGAGCGAGATCAGCACGATCTTGCCGGCGTTCGACTTCCGCGGCGCCGGCGGGCCGCCGTACGCCCCCGACCCGCCCCCGTACGGCGGCGGCCCGTACCCGCTGGGCTGCGGTCCGTACCCGCCGGCTTGGGACGGTGGTCCGTACCCGCCGGGTTGTGCCGGCGGTGGTCCGTATCCGCCGGGCTGTGCCGGTGGCGGTCCGTATCCGCCGGGCTGTGCCGGTGGCGGTCCGTATCCGCCGGGCTGTGGCGGCGGGTACGAGCCGTACGGGCCGCCCCCGCCGTCCGGCGGCGGGTAGGAGTTGGCGGGTGGGTAGGACATCGGTCAGCTCCGGGTCTGCGCGAGGGAGATGGTGATTCGTGCGGCCCCGGCCACGCCCGACGCCCCGCGTCGGTCGTGGACGGCGGCGCGCACCGGGCGGGTGCCGGTCAGTACTTCTGCTCGATCTGGCTGCGGAAGGCGACGAACTCCGCCGCCGTGGCCGCCGAGGAGGAGAAGAACATCACGATGAGCCCGACGCTGCCGTGGTCGGCCCAGGCGCAGACGCCCAGCGGCACGCCGGCGGACTCGCCGTCGCCGCACTTGGCCAGGCCGCCGAGCGGCCCGGGGGCGATGGTGGTCAACCGCTTGACGGCCAGGTCCTTCGAGATGCCCTTGACGGCGTCGTCGAGCTCCCTTTCCGGGTTGAGCACGAAGGTACTGGCGGCGATCACCATGACCATGTTTCGCTCGTCGGCGCTGCCGTAGAAGGCACCGGCGACGCCGGTCTCGCCGCGTACCGAGGACCGCAGCTCGCGGACCATGTCGTCGGCGGCCTTCCGCAGGGTCGGCTCGGTGCTCTTCGGACGGCCCCCGAGGGTCTCCGGCGTGACGACCCTGATCTGCGGGGCGTCGCTGGACTCCGGCGACGGGGAGGCTTCGGACGAGGTGTCGGCGCTCGGCGTGGCGCTTGGCGCCGCCGCGGTCGGGGACGCGGTCGGCGTGGGCCTGGGGTCGGCGCCCTGATCGCCCTCGTACGCGAGGAAGGCGATGCCACCTCCGCCGAGGCAGAGCACCAGCAGCCCGACGATGCCGAGGGACAGCACCAGCTGGTGGGGCCTCGCCGGCCGGCCCGCGCCGGGAGGGGGCGGCGGGTAGCCGGCGTACGGGCTGGCCGGGAACCCGCCCTGCGGCGTCACGGGATAGCCGCCGTACGGCTGGGTGGGGTGCGGCTGGGCCGACGTGGGACCGGGGTACGGCTGGCCCGAGGTGGGCCCGGGGTGCGGCTGGGCCGAGGTGGGCCCCGGGTACGGCTGGGCGGACGTGGGCCCCGGGTACGGCTGGGCGGAGGTGGGTCCGGGGTGCGGCTGGGCCTGCGGGGGGTGGGGGTGCGGCGTGGTGGGCCAGCCGCCACCCGCCGGCGGCTGCCCGCCCGGCGGGGAGGCCCAGCCATCCGCGGGCGGTGCCGGGTAACCGTCCGGTCGCGGCGGATGGAAGTCGTAGTGGGCGTCGTGCTCCGGCTGCCCGGACCAGGGATCGACCGGCGGTGAGGACATGATCAGCTCCAGGCGAGGGTGCGAACGGGTGATCGTAGCCAGCCACGGCACGCTACCGCTGTCCCGACCCCGACCGTATCGGCCGCAACGACGAACGCGGTGGCCACCTCCATCCAAGCTGGACGGGGCAACCACCGCGAACGCGGGGGGCGGTGTGGATCAGGCGGGGAGGCTGGCCACCCCGTGCGGCAGGAACCGCTGGCCGGTGACCCGCTCCGAGGTGCCGGTCCGGTCCAGGTACGGCGTGATGCCGCCCAGGTGGAACGGCCAACCCGCGCCGAGGATCATGCACAGGTCGATGTCCTGCGCCTCGGCGACGACGCCCTCGTCGAGCATGAGCCGGATCTCCTGCGCCAGCGCGTCGAGCGCGTTCTGGCGCACCTGCTCGGCGGTGAGCGGCTGGTCGCCCACCACGAGCAGCTTGGCCACCTCGTCGTTGATCTGGTCGTCGACGACGATCGGCTGACCGGAGTCGGCGATCCGCTTGAGGTTCTCGCTCACGCCGAAGCGGTCCGGGAACGCGGCGTGCAGGGTGCCGCCCACGTGGTACGCGACGGCCGGCCCGACGAGCTGGAGCAGGGCGAGCGGGCGCATCGGCAGGCCCAGCGGGTCCAGCGCGCTGTTGGCCACGTCCAGCGGGGTGCCCGCGTCCACGGCGGCGAAGACGGTGCCGAGGAAGCGGGTGAGCAGCCGGTTGACCACGAACGCCGGGGCGTCGGAGACCAGCACGGAGGACTTCTTCAGCTGCTTGCCGACCGCGAACGCGGTGGCGAGCGTGGCGTCGTCGGTGCGCTCGCCCCGGACGATCTCCAGCAGCGGCAGCACCGCGACCGGGTTGAAGAAGTGGAAGCCGACCACCCGCTCGGGGTGCTCCAGCTCCTCGGCCATCGCCGTGATCGACAGGGAGGAGGTGTTGGTGGCAAGCACCGCCTCCGGCTTGACGATCTTCTCCAGCTCGGCCCAGACCTGCTTCTTGACGGCGAGATCCTCGAAGACCGCCTCGATGACGAAGTCGGCATCGGCGAAGGCGCCCTTGTCGACAGAGCCGCTGACCAGGCCGTACAGCTTGGCGGCCGTGCCCTTGTCCATCCGGCCCTTGCTGACGGCCTTCTCGATCTGGGTGTGCACGTAGCCGACGCCCTTGTCCACCCGGGCCTGGTCCAGGTCGGTCATGACGACCGGCACCTGGAGGCGGCGGGCGAAGAGCAGGGCGAGCTGGCTGGCCATCAGGCCGGCGCCGACGATGCCCACCTTGGTGACCGGGCGGGCCAGCCCCTTGTCCGGCGCGCCGGCCGGCCGCTTGGCCCGCCGCTGCGCCAGGTCGAACGCGTAGAGGCCGCTGCGCAGCTCCTCGGAGAAGACCAGGTCCGCGAGGGCCTCGTCCTCGGCGGCGGTGCCGGTGGCGAAGTCGGCGTCCTTCGCCGTCTCCAGCAGGTCCAGCGCCTTGTACGCGGCCGGGACCGCGCCGTGCAGCCGCTGGTCGAGGGTCTGCCGGGCGAAGTAGAGCACGCCCGCCCACATGTCCTTGTCGACCTCGGGCCGGGTCACGGTGACCTCGCCCCGGACGACGCCGGCCGCCCACTCCAGGGACCGCTCCAGGAAGTCCGCCGGCTCCAGCAGCACGTCCGCGATGCCCATCTCGGCGGCCTGCTTCGGCTTGAGCATCTTGTTCTGCATCAGCGGGTTCTGGATGATCACCTGCGTCGCCGCCGGGATGCCGATCAGGTTCGGCAGCAGCTGGGTGCCGCCCCAGCCCGGGACGAGGCCGAGGAAGACCTCGGGCAGCGCCAGCGCCGCCGCACCGCCGGAGAGCGTCCGGTAGTGGCAGTGCAGCGCCAGCTCCAGGCCGCCACCCATCGCCGCGCCGTTGACGAAGGCGAAGGTCGGAACCTCGCTGTCCTTGAGCCGGGCGAAGACCCGGTGGCCGAGCCGCCCGATCTCCAGTGCCTGCTCGCGGTCGGCGAGCTGCGGGAGGCTGGTGAGGTCCGCGCCCACGCAGAAGACGTACGGCTTGCCGGTGACCGCGACGAACGCCGGGTTCGCGGCCAGGGCGGCGGTGATCGCCTCGTCCAGGCTGGTCAGGCCGCCCGGGCCGAAGCTGTTGGGCTTGGTGTGGTCGAAGCCGTTGTCGAGGGTGATCAGGGCGGCCGGCCGGTCCAGCCCCGGTACGTTCACCTGGCGCAGCAGCGCCCGGGTGACGACCTCGTTCGGTGCGGCGAGCGCGCTCACTTGTCTCCACCCTCCCAGTGCGGGTTCTCCCAGATGACCGTGCCGCCCATGCCGATGCCGATGCACATGGCGGTGACGCCGTAGCGGACCTCGGGGTGCTCGGCGAACTGCCGGGCGAGCTGGGTCATCAGCCGCACGCCCGAGGAGGCGAGCGGGTGGCCGATGGCGATCGCGCCGCCCCACGGGTTGACCCGCGGGTCGTCGTCGGCGATGCCGAAGTGGTCGAGGAAGGCGAGCACCTGCACGGCGAACGCCTCGTTCAGCTCGAACAGGCCGATGTCGTCGATGGTCAGGCCGGCGAGGCGCAGCGCCTTCTCCGTCGACGGGATCGGGCCGACGCCCATCACCTCGGGCTCGACGCCGACGAAGCCGAACGACACCAGCCGCATGGCGACCGGCAGGCCCAGCTCGCGGGCCACGTCCTCGGAGGCGAGCAGGCTGGCGGTGGCGCCGTCGTTCAGGCCGGCCGCGTTGCCCGCGGTCACCTTGCCGTGCGGGCGGAACGGGGTCTTCAGGGTGGCGAGCTTCTCCAGCGAGGTGTCCCGGGGGGCCTCGTCGACAGTGGCCATGCCCCAGGCGTTCTCCTCGTCGCGGACCGCCACGGACACCAGGTCGTCCTGGAGCTTGCCGTTGGCGTACGCCTTGGCGGTCTTCTGCTGCGAGGCGAGCGCGAACGCGTCGGTGCGCGCCTTGGTGATGTGCGGGACCCGGTCGTGCAGGTTCTCCGCGGTCGCGCCCATGACCAGCGCGGACGGGTCGACGAGCTTCTCGGCGACGATCCGCGGGTTGGGGTCGACGCCCTCGCCCATCGGGTGGCGGCCCATGTGCTCGACACCGCCGGCGATCGCGACGTCGTAGGCGCCCATGGCGATGCCGCTGGCGACGGTGGTCACCGCGGTCATGGCGCCGGCGCACATCCGGTCGATCGCGAAGCCGGGGACGGTCTTGGGCAGGCCCGCCAGCAGGGCGGCGGTCCGGCCGATGGTCAGGCCCTGGTCGCCGATCTGGGTGGTGGCGGCGATCGCGACCTCCTCGACCCGCTCCGGCGGCAGCTGCGGGTTACGGCGCAGCAGCTCGCGGATGCAGCGGATCACCAGGTCGTCGGCGCGGGTGTTGGCGTACATGCCACCCGCCTTGCCGAACGGGGTACGGACGCCGTCGACGAAGACGACATCCCGAACTTCACGGGGCACTTGAGCCTCCTCTTCGACCTGATCCGGCCTGGGTGCCGGCAGGCGGCACTACGGACCGGACGAAGGTCGCCGGCACGGGCGTGTTCCTCCGGATGCTACTCGCCAGTAACCAACACTGGCACCCGCCCCCGTGTGGCCCACCCCACACCGCCGGGTCAAGGGGCGGGGGGCGGATCGGTGAGGGCCTCCGTGAGGGCGGGAAGGAGCAGGGCGATCTGCCACTCGCGGGCGTTGAAGCCCCGGAGGGTCTCCGCGACGGCCGCCTCCGTGACCTCCTCCGGGGGCACCCACGCCAGCCGGCGGATCGAGTCGGGGGCGATCAGGTTCTCCGGCGGCAGCTGGTGCGCGCCGGCGATCCGGACCACCACCTCCCGGCAGCGGGCCAGCCGGGCCGCCGCCACCGGGTCCCGTTCCGCCCAGCGGTGCGGCGGCGGGGGACCCTCGACCGTCGGGGCGACCGGCAGCGCGTCCTCGGGCAGCTGCCGCGCGTCGTCGAGCGCGGCGAGCCAGGTGCGGGCCAGCCGGCGCACCGAGCGGCCACCGAAGCCGGGCAGGGTGAGCAGGGTCTTCTCGTCCCTCGGATCCAGCTCCGCCGCCGCGACGATGGCCGAGTCCGGCAGCACCCGCCCCGGGGCGGCGTCGCGCCGCGCGGCGATCTGGTCCCGCGCGTACCAGAGGGAACGGACGCGGGCCTGGGCCCGCGCGCCGCGCACCCGGTGGATGCCGGACGTGCGGCGCCACGGCTCGGCCCGCACCCTCGGCGGCCGGGCGCCGGTGCGGACCAGCGCGGCGAACTCCTCCACCGCCCACGCGGACTTGCCCTGCCGGGCCAGCTCCTCGTCGAGCGCGTCGCGCAGGTCGACAAGCATCTCCACGTCGAGCGCGGCGTAGGTCAGCCAGGACTCCGGCAGCGGGCGGCTCGACCAGTCGGCCGCCGAGTGGTGCTTCTCCAGGCTGTAGCCGAGTAGCTGCTCGGTCAGCGCGGCGAGGCCGACCCGCTCGAATCCGGCCAGCCGGGCGGCCAGTTCGGTGTCGAACAGCCGGCGGGGCCGCAGCCCCAGCTCGGCCAGGCAGGGCAGGTCCTGGCTGGCGGCGTGCAGCACCCACTCGGCCTCGCCGATCACCGTGTCGAGGGCGCTCAGGTCGGGCAGCGGCAGCGGGTCGATCAGCGCCGTGCCGGAACCGGCCCGGCGCAGCTGCACCAGGTAGGCCCGCTGGCTGTAGCGGTAGCCGGAGGCGCGCTCGGCGTCGAGGGCGACGGGGCCGGTGCCTGCGGCGAAGCGGGCCACGACGTCGTCCAGCTCGCCGGGCGTGGCCGCCGGCTGGGGTGTGCCCTCGCGCGGGGCGGTCAGCGGAACGGGCCCGTCGGCGGTCGGTTCGGTCCCCGCGGCCTCCGGCTCCGGTCGGGCCGACGGCGGGTGGTGCGCATCGTTTCCCGTACGGCTTTCGGCGGGCCGACGGCGCAGGGGTGGTTCGTCGGTCACCTGACAACCCTAGTGCGCGACACGACGCGGTGGGTGAAGCCGGTCCGGTGTGTGTCGCCGGGCGACCGCCGGATGTCCTTCCGGGGCCGGACATAGGGGAAGACAAAGCCCGTTGACGCAGGTACGGTCCATCGGGCCGTTGCGCGGGTACGGCATCATCAGGGTCCGCGTGCGGAGCGGGGCGTCTACGGGGAGGGCAAGGCGATCATGACTGGCTACGGGTCGGCGGACAAGGGCCCGGCGGGACCGGGTGACGGCGGGTTCCCGCCGGGGACGGCCCGCCCCGGGCCACTGCCGCCCCGGATCGAGCCGGTCGGCTCCGCGTACCTGCCGCCGGGCGCCCCCGGGCAGCCCCCGGCCCCCCGCCCCGCCTGGTCGCCGCCGACGCAGCCGGGCCAGTGGGGCGCGGCCCCGGCCCCCGCCCCCGCCGCCGCACCCGCCGTCGGCAGTTGGGGACACGGCGGCGCGCCGTCCACCACCCCGGGCCCGTCGACGCCGCCCGGGGCCACCCCGGGGCCCGGCTGGCCCCCCGCGTCCGGGTCGACGCCGCCGGGTGTCCCCGGCCAGCCGCCCGCCCACGGCCACCCCCAGGGCCCCGGGCCGGGCCAGCCGTACCCCGCCGGGTCGGTGCCGGCGACGAAGGGGCGCGGGCTCACCGTCACCGCGCTCGTGCTCGCCGGCCTGCTGGCCGTGGTGACGGGCGTGCAGGCGTACCAGATCAACCGGCTCTCGAACCGGCTTGGCGACACCGACAGCAGGGTGGCGGCGGCGCAGGCGGCCGACGGCACCCGGCTCGACGGCCTGGAGTCCCGGGCGGGGGCGCTGGAGAAGCAGGCCGGCGCCGCGTTCAACCCGGAGGCCGTGGCCAGCGCCGTGCTGCCCAGCGTGTTCCGCGTCCGGGCCGGCAACTCCACCGGCACCGCCTTCGCGATCGGCAAGCCGGCCGCGGGCGGGGGCACCAACCTGTTCACCAACTACCACGTGGTGGACGCGCTCTGGCAGACCGGCGAGCGGGAGGTCTTCCTGGAGCGCACCGACCAGCGCTTCCCGGCGACCATCGTGCGCGTCGACGAGGCCAACGACGTCGCCCACCTGCGGACCAACGGCAAGTTCACCGGCCTGGTCGCGGCGCCCGCCGCGGTGAAGTCCGGGCAGCAGATCGTGGTCGTCGGCGCGCCGCTCGGCCTGGAGGACAGCGTCACCACCGGCGTGGTGAGCGCCTTCCGCGAGGCCGGCGGCGGCGAGGGCCCGGTCATCCAGTTCGACGCCCCGATCAACCCCGGCAACTCGGGCGGCCCGGTCATCAACGGCAGCAAGCAGGTCGTCGGCATCGCCACCGCCAAGGCCCGCAACGCCGAGGGGATCGGTCTCGCCGTACCCATCAAGGTCGCCTGCGACGGTTTCAAGATCTGCTGACCCCGTCAGCGCCCAACCCACCCCCTCGGCCCGGCCGCTCACGCGCCCGGACCAGCACCCGTGGAGGTAGAACGACATGTCCCAGCCACCGACCGGGCCGGAGGGCTACCCGCCGTACCCGCCGGCCGCGCCCGGTCAGCCGCCGTCGGGCGGCGCCCCGCACGGCACCACCTACGGCAGCCCGCGCCCGTACACGCCCGAACAGCAGGACGCCGGCCAGCAGTACGCCCCGGCGCCGCAGCAGTACAACCCGGCCCCGTCCGCCGGCTACCCGCAGTCCGCGCCGCCGGCCGGGCCCTCCGGATACCCGCAGTCGGCTCCGCCGGCGTCGCCCGGCTACGGCCCCGGCAGCGCGTCGCCCCACGCCGGTCAGGCCTCCGGCGGGCCGGCCTTCGGGCAGCCGATGTCGGTCCCCCCGGCCTCCGGGCCGGCCTTCGGACAGCCGATGTCCGCCCCGCCCGGCTCCGCCCCGCCCTTCGGCGCCCCCGCGCCCGGCGGCCCCCGCAAGAGCCACAAGGTGCTCGTCCTGGCGGTCGTGGCCGGGCTGCTCTTCGTCCTCGGCGGGGTGATGACCGGCCTGTTCGTGTCGACCACCAACGAGCTGGACCGGACCGAGAAGAAGATGGCCAGCGAGGTCAGCCAGCGCGACGGCACCATCACGGCGAACGGCAAGGAGATCGAGAAGCTCAAGACCGACCTCCAGGCGGTCCGGGACAAGCTCGGCGACACCGAGCAGGACCTCACCGGCACCCGCAACGACCGGGACGAGCAGGCCCGGCAGAAGAAGGTCATCGCCAACTGCCTCGACAAGCTCACCACCGCGCTCGCCGCGGCGGCGAACGGCAACAAGGCGGCCTACGACAGGGCCATCCAGGGCATGGATAAGGTCTGCAACGAGGCCGAGAAGTATCTGTGAGGTGACCCGTCGCGGGGTCAGGCCGCGCCGGCGGGGCGACGCTCCGGCAGCGCGGTCACCCCGGGCGGGGGAAGCCCGGCGGTCGAGGCCAGCAGCGCGCACCAGGCCAGCAGGTGCGGGGCGAGATCGTCGTCGACAGGCGTCCAGGAGGCGCGGATCTCGATGTCGCCGGCGGCGGGCGGCCCGGCCAGGTCGCCGAAGCGCGTCGACATGGTCTGGGTGATGGTGCCGCCGATCGCCCGGTGCTCCGCGTCCTGCGCATCAAGCGCGTCGGTCAGCCACGTCCAGCCCACCCCCGGCAGCAGCGGGTCGGCGGCCAGGTCGACCTCCAGCTCCGCCGTCACGTAGGTGACCAGCCGCAGGGTGCCCTGCCACGCCTCGTGGCCGGCCGGGTCGTGCAGCAGGATGAGCCGCCCGGAGGCCACCTCCTCGCCGTCGCGCAGGACGGTGGCGGAGAGCGCGAAGGCGTACGGGGCGAGCCGCTGCGGCGCGCCGACCTCCTCCAGCACGATCTCCGACCGGGGCGCCGCGGACCGCAGCCCGGTGACCGCGCGGGCGAAGGTCTCCGGGAGCGCGATCGGGGGGGCCATGCCGGCAGCCTATGCCGCCGGCCGCCCGCCCGCCCGAGAGGCGCGCCGACGCCGTCCGACGTCGGGGCCGCCGCCACCGCCCGGCCGGGGCCGCCGCCACTGCCCGGCCGGGGCCGCAGCCGCCGCCTGGAGCGGGTGTCCCGTGGGTGTCCGCCGCCAGTGGGCTGACCCGGGTCACAAAAGGCGGCGCTGCCCGCTGCCGGTCGCGTCCCCCGTGGCACGATGGCCGCGATGAGCACCACGACGACGGGCGCCGACGCCCGAGACGAAGACCCCCGCCCCGGCGGACCGGCCGACTCGCCCTTCGTCCGGGCCTGCCGGCGTCAGCCCGGCCCGCACATCCCCGTCTGGTTCATGCGCCAGGCCGGCCGGTCGCTGCCGGAGTACCGCGCGATCAGGGCCAACGTGGCGATGCTGGAGTCCTGCCGCCGCCCCGACCTGGTCACCGAGATCACCCTCCAGCCGGTACGCCGGCACGGCGTGGACGCCGCGATCCTGTTCAGCGACATCGTGGTGCCGGTCGCCGCCGCCGGGGTGGACCTGGACATCGTGCCCGGCACCGGCCCGGTGGTCGCCGAGCCCGTGCGCACCCTGACCGACGTGGAGCGGATCCGGCCGATCACCCGCGACGACGTGTCGTACGTGGACGAGGCGGTCCGGATGCTCGTCGCCGAGCTGGGCGACACCCCGCTGATCGGCTTCGCCGGCGCGCCGTTCACCCTGGCCAGCTACCTGGTCGAGGGCGGCCCGTCGCGGACCCACGCGAAGACCAAGGCGATGATGTACGGCCAGCCGGAGCTGTGGCACGCGCTCTGCGGCCGGCTGGCCGAGGTGACGCTGGAGTTCCTGCGGGTGCAGGTGGCCGCCGGGGTCTCCGCGGTGCAGCTCTTCGACTCGTGGGCCGGCGCGCTGTCGGAGGCCGACTACCGCCGCTTCGTGCTGCCGCACTCGGCGGGCGTGCTGGCCGGGCTGGCCGACGCGGGCGTGCCCCGGATCCACTTCGGCGTGGGCACCGGCGAGCTGCTCGGCGCGATGGGCGAGGCCGGCGCCGACGTGGTGGGCGTCGACTGGCGTACGCCGCTGGACGCGGCGACCCGGCGGATCGGTCCGGAGCGGGCCGTGCAGGGCAACCTCGACCCGTGCGTGCTGTTCGCGCCGTGGCCGGTGGTCGAGGCCGAGGTGCGGCGGATCCTGGAGCAGGGCCGGGCCGCCCCCGGGCACGTGTTCAACCTGGGGCACGGGGTGCTGCCGGAGACCGACCCCGACGTGCTGACCCGGGTGGTCGCCCTGGTGCACGAGCTGTCCGCCGAGTCGGGCGACCGGGGCTGAGCGGCATGCGGGCGCCGTGGCGGGTGGCGGTGGTCGGCGGCGGGATCGCCGGGCTGGCCGCCGCGGTCCGGCTGCGCGACCGCGCTCCCGCCGGCACCGAGATCACGGTGTACGAGCAGTCCGGCGCGCTCGGCGGCAAACTGCGCACCGGGGAGCTGGCCGGCTCACCTGTGGAGTTCGGCGCCGAGTCGTTCCTGATGCGCGACCCGGCAGGGGGCGAGTCCGCGGCCGTGGCCCTGGTCCGCCGGCTCGGCCTGGGCGAGCGGATCGTGCACCCCACCGTCGGGCAGGCCGCGCTCGTGGTCGACGGTGGGCTGCGCCCGATCCCGGGCGGCACGCTGGTCGGCGTACCCGGGGACCTGGAGCGGGTGGCCACGGTCGCGCGGCCGGCGGCGGACGCCGACGTCGACGCCGGCCGTCCGCTGCTCGGCGCGGACGAGGACGTCTCCGTCGGCGCGCTGGTCCGGGCCCGGTTCGGCGACGAGGTGGTCGACCGGCTGGTCGACCCGATGCTCGGCGGCGTCTACGCCGGCCGGGCCGACGACCTCTCCCTGACCACCACCATGCCCGCGCTGGCCCGGTCCGCCCGGGTGGAGCACACCCTGGTGGGCGCGGTGCGCGCCGCGCAGGCCGCGGCCCCCCGCGCGCCGGGGGCGCCGGTCTTCGGCACCCTGGCCGGCGGGCTCAGCACGCTGGTCGAGGCCGCGGCGGCGGCCAGCGGGGCGACGATCCGGCGGGGCGCGGCGGTGCGCGAGCTGACCCCGACCGGGGCCGGGTGGCGGCTGACCGTCGGCCCCACCCGCGAGGCGGAGTCGGTCGACGTCGACGCCGTGGTGCTGGCCGTGCCGGCCCGCCCGGCGGCCCGGCTGCTCGGCGGCCCGGCCCCGCAGGTGGCCGAGGGCGTCGGCGGGCTGGACTACGCCAGCGTCGCGCTTGTCACCCTGGCGCTGCCCGAGCCGGAACTGCCGGAGCTGTCCGGCTTCCTGGTGCCGAGCACCGAGGGTCTGCTGATCAAGGCGTCGACCTTCTTCACCACCAAGTGGGGCCACCTGCGCCGCACCAACGGGCTGGCGCTCGTCCGCGCCTCCGTGGGCCGCTACGGCGAGGAACGGCAGGTGCAGCGCACCGACGAGGACCTGGCCGCCACCGTGCACCGGGAACTGTCGGCGGTGCTCGGCGTGCCGCTGCCCGCACCGGTCGCCGGCCACGTGCAGCGCTGGGGCGGGTCGCTGCCGCAGTACACCCCGGGGCACGCCGACCGGGTGGCCGCCGCGCGGGCGGCCCTGCGGGCGAGCCACCCGACCCTGGCCCTGGCCGGCGCCGGGTACGACGGGGTGGGCATCCCGATCTGCGTCCGCTCCGGCGAGACGGCGGCCGAGGAGATCATCACAGCACTGGGAGGACCGGGGACATGACCGAGCAGACCAACGCGGCCCGGCTGCGGGAGCTCAACGACAGCATCCGCTACACGATGTGGTCGGTGTACCGGGCCACCAGCCCGCTGCCGTCGCTGCGCGACAACGTCACCGGCGAGGTCGAGGCGCTCTTCGCGGAGCTGGCAGGCAAGGACGTGGTCGTCCGCGGCACGTACGACGTCTCGGGGCTGCGCGCCGACGCCGACCTGATGATCTGGTGGCACTCCGAGTCCAGCGACGACCTCCAGGACGCGTACCTGCGGTTCCGCCGCACGACGCTGGGTCGGGCGCTCACCCCGGTCTGGTCGCAGATGGCGCTGCACCGGCCGGCGGAGTTCAACAAGAGCCACATCCCGGCGTTCCTGGCCGGCGAGGAGGCGCGCTCCTACGTCTGCGTCTACCCGTTCGTCCGCTCCTACGAGTGGTACCTGCTGCCGGACGCCGAGCGGCGCGAGCTGCTCGCCGAGCACGGCAAGATGGCCCGCGGCTACCCGGACGTGCGGGCCAACACGGTCGCCTCGTTCGCGCTCGGCGACTACGAGTGGATGCTCGCGTTCGAGGCCGACGAGCTGCACCGGATCGTCGACCTGATGCGTGACCTGCGGGCCTCCGGCGCCCGCCGGCACGTTCGGGAGGAGATCCCGTTCTACACCGGTCGTCGCCGCTCGGTCGCCGACATCGTCAACGGCCTCGTCTGACGCACGACTGCCCGCCGCACCGCCGGGCGGTGGCGAGGTGGCGTTTCGGCCGCTGTCGAGCTGCCCCGTGGGGCGGGGCGGCGCGGTCCGGCGGCGGTCTCACCGGTGGGGCAGGTCGACAGCGGCCTGAGGGTGCCTACGCGGGCCGGCCGGGGTCGCGCCCGGAGGGAGTGGGCTGCGACCCCGGCCGGGGTTCCGGTGCGGATCAGACCACGGTCGTGCAGGTGGGTGTCGGCACGCTGTTGGTGCCGGACCACGAGCCGAGGAAGCCGAACGTGGTGCTCGCCCCGGGGGCCAGCGACCCGTTGTGCTCCGCGTTGCGGGCGACGACCCGCGTGCCGCTGGTGGTCACGGTCGCGTTCCACGCCGACGTGACCTGCTGGCCGTTGGCGTAGGTCCAGGTCACGGACCAGCCCCTGACGGCCCCACCACCGGCGGTCACCGTCACCTCGCCCTGGAAGCCTCCGGTCCACTGCCCGGTCACCCGGTACGTCGCCGTGCAGGCCCCGGCCGGCGGTGGGGTCGTGGGCGGCGGGGTGGTCGGCGGCGGCGTGGTGGGCGGGGGAGTGGTCGGCGGCGTCGTCGGCGGCGGGTTGGTCGGCCCGCCGGAGAAGTCGACGTCGCTGCACAGGTAGTACGACTGGTCGAGGTGGCTGGCCTGCCAGATGGTGTAGACGACGTGCCGCCCGGTCCGCCCCGGCGCGTTCGCCGGGATCTCGATGGACACGCCGGTGGGCTCCGGCTTCCACCCCGACGCCGGGGTGTTGCCGATCTGGCCGACCAGTTCCAGGTCGTCCCAGCCCAGCGGCTCGGTGAGCGCGTCGAAGCCCTGCCTGGTCACGTACACCCGGATGTAGTCCGCGCCGTGACTGGCCTGGTCGTACAGGCGGACCCGGAAGTTGCTGGAGACCGGGGCGGTCTTCCAGGCGCCGACCGTGTCGAGGGCGTTGTAGCGACCGCCCTCGGTCCGGCCGCCGGAGCAGAGCTGGCCGTTGGGGATGGCGGCCTGGTGGTTGCCGGCGACGCCCTCGCGGAACAGGCCGTTCCAGTTCCACATGGCGTTCGGGTTGGCCTGCCAGGCCTGCCAGCACATCGGGTCCTCGGTGGCCATCCGGGGATTCTGGAAGTCGCTGCCCCAGCGCTGCCAGCAGCCGTAGTTGCGTGACGCCGGGTCCACCACGGAGCCGTGCGCCGACACGGGGTTGGCCAGGGCCGTGGTCAGCAGCAGCACGGCGGTCGCCGCGACGGCGAGCAGCCACGCCAGGCGGGAGGTGCGAGGTTGAGTGGACATGGGGAGCCCCCGGGAGGAGAGGTCGGACGACGACGCCCGGACGGCCCGGGAGTTGCCCCTCCCGTGCGCGCTGCGTGGCTTCCGCGACGGCTCTGCCCGGAGGCTGCCATATTTATCGGCTTCGGTCAATGCCTTCCCGGCGCATCGGGGTGTGCGGGATGCCGTCCTCGACGTACTCGGGGCCGGCGACGGCGAAGCCGTGGCGGGCGTAGAGGCCGACCAGGTGGGACTGGGCCTCCAGCACGCAGGGGCGGTCGCCGACCAGCTCCAGCGCCGCGGCCATCAGCCGGCCCGCGTGCCCGCCGCCGCGCGCCTTCGGCGCCACCACCACCCGCCCGATCCGCGCCACGCCGCCCGGGTCGGCGAGGATCCGCAGGTACGCCAGGGGCGCGCCGCCGTCGTCGAGCCAGAGGTGACGGGTGCCCGGCTCGACGTCGCGCCCGTCGAGTTCCGGGTACGGACACGCCTGCTCCACCACGAACACGTCGATCCGGAGCCGGAGCAGGTCGTGGAAGGTGCGGGCGTCGAGTTCGGCGAACGAGGCGGTCCTCGGCACGGGGAGCTGTGGCACTCCCCGATGGTAGGCCGGGCCCGTGGGCCAGCCGCCCCGCGTGCCGCCGGTGCGCCCGGCCGGTCATTGCGGCGACGGCCGGCCGACCGCCGGCCTCAGGCGGGGCGGGCGCCTACCGCGTCGCGGATCTCGGCGCCCCGGGCGCCCTCCTCCGCGCGGGCGCAGTGCGCGCAGCAGAAGAACCGGCCGGACACCTCCACCCCGTGCCCGACGATCTTGACCTGGCAGTGCTCGCAGATCGGCGCCAGCTTGTGCGCGGCGCACTCGAAGCAGTCGAAGGTGTGCACGTCGCCGCTGACGGTCCGCACCTCGAACGCCATCCAGTAGTCGTTACCGCAGACCTCGCACGTCGCCACGACAGAACCCCCCGAAGGCCGACACGTTTCCCCGATCGTGCGGCAACCGGACCGGGCCGGGCGGGCGGATCGGCCCAGGTCACTCCGGGGTGGCGGCGTGTCGCCCCCGGCGTGTCGGGCGTTGTACCGGGTGACCGCGCGCGACCCCGGAGGAACACGACATGATCAAGCGGAACAAGCTCTTCGGCAACCAGGTACGGGTCACCTTCAGCCTGCCCCGCGACACCCCGCCCGGCCCGGTCAGCGTGGTCGGCTCCTTCAACGGCTGGGAGCCGGGGCGGCACGAACTCCTCCCGCGTCGGGACGGCACCCGGACGGTCACCGTGCGACTCGGCCCGGGGGAGTACCGCTTCCGCTACCTCGCCACCGGTGGCGTCTGGCTGGACGACGAGTCCGCCGACCGGGTGGACGAGCGGGGCAGCCTGTTGCTGCTCTGACGGTCACCCTGCGTGTGCAGAAGGCGCGATGTTTCTATCGACAGGAGTCTTTACTGTTAACAAGCTTTAATTTATGTTGAGTGGCACCTCACCAGGCTCAAGTCCGAAGGAGCTGCCACCATGCGTCGAAGAATCACCATCCCGTTCGTGGCGACGGGTGCCGTCGTCTCCGCACTCGCCGTCGCGGCGCCCGCCCAGGCCCACGGCTACGTGTCCGGCCCGCCGAGCCGCCAGGCGCTCTGCGCCCAGGGGCGGGTCCCCGACTGCGGGCAGATCAAGTACGAGCCGCAGAGCGTCGAGGGGCCGAAGGGGCTGCGCAGCTGCCACGCGGGGATCGCCCAGTTCGCCGTCCTCAACGACGACAGCCGGGGCTGGCCCGCCACCTCGGTCGGCAGCTCCGTCACCTTCACCTGGACCAACACCGCCCGGCACGCCACCAGCAACTGGGAGTACTTCATCGGCGGCACCCGGGTGGCCGTCTTCAACGGCGGCGGGCAGCAGCCCGGCGCCACCGTCTCGCACACCGTCAACCTGGGCGGCTACCCGGGACGGCAGAAGGTCCTCGCCGTGTGGAACATCGCGGACACCGCCAACGCGTTCTACTCCTGCGTCGACCTCCAGGTCGGCGGGGGCGGCAACCCGTCGCCCACCCCGAGCCCGACCCCGCCGGCCCCGTCGCCCACCCCGACCCCCACCGCCGCCCCGACCACCCCGCCCGCGCCGGGCGGCAGCTGGACGGCGGGCCGGGCCTACCAGGTCGGCGACCAGGTCACCTACGGCGGGCTGGCGTACCGCTGCCGGCAGGCGCACACCGCGATCCCCGGTTGGGAACCGCCGCACGTGCCGGCGCTCTGGACGCAGGTCTGACCGGACGGGTGCGGCCCGTCCCCCGGCGCCCGCACCCGTCACCCTTCCCGGATCGGAGTACGCCATGCGACGGCTGCCCACGGTCGCCCTGCTCGCCGTCCTGCTGACCGTCCCCGGTTGCGCCGCGCGGACCGCCCCGGCGTCGTCCGCCCCCGTGCCGCCGGGGCCGGCCGCGGCCAGCCGGACCGAGATGAACGGCCTGGACGTGGTCTTCCTGGCCATGTTGGCGGCACACACCGAGCAGACGCTGGAGATGGTGCGGCTCAGCCGCGACCGGGTGACCGACCGGAAGCTGCACACCCTCGTCGCCGCCATCGAGGTCACCGAGACCGACGAACTCGCCACGATGCGCGGCTGGCTGCGCGACGCCGGGCCGGAGGCCGCCGAGGCCGCCCGCCGGCACGACCACGGACAGCACGGGACCGCCGCCGAGGACATGGCACGCCTGCGGGCCGCCCCGGACGGCGAGGTCGACCGCGTCCTGCTCGGCCTGCTCGTCCCGCACCAGGAGGCGGCGGCCGACCTGGCCCGGGCGCACCAGAAGGTCGGCGCCGACCCGCGCGTACGGGACTTCGCCGGCCGCGTCGAGCGCTCGCGTGCGGCCGAGGTCTCGCTGATGGCCGGGCTGACGCCGACCCGGGCGGCCTGAACCCGGGCGCCGGATCAGGCGTCGGCGCGCGGCTCCAGCCGGATGGAGACGGAGTTGACGCAGTGCCGGGTGTCCTTCGGGGTGAAACCCTCGCCCCGGAAGACGTGACCCAGGTGGCTGTCGCACCGGGCGCAGCGGATCTCGGTGCGGCTCATCCCCAGGCTGCGGTCCTCGATCTCCTTGACCGCGCCGGGGATCGCGTCGTCGAAGCTGGGCCACCCGCAGTGCGAGTCGAACTTCATGTCGCTGGGGTAGAGCTGCGCGCCGCAGGCCCGGCAGTGGTACATCCCCGGCGTCTTCGTGTCGACGTACTCGCCGGTCCACGGGCGCTCGGTGCCGGCCTCCCGCAGCACCCGGAACTCCTCCGGGCTGAGCCGGACCCGCCACTCTTCCTCGGTACGGGGCAGTTCACTCTCGTCAAGACTCACCCGCCAACGGTACGTCGGACGTCGGGGGTGTGGCATATGGTCGCGCAATGGGTGGCACGAAGGCTGCGGCCGAACTGATCGAGGTGGCCGGGCACGACGTCCGGCTGACCAGCCCCGACCGGGTCATCTTCCCGCAGCGCGGCTTCACCAAGGCCGACGTCTTCCACTACTACCTCGCGGTGGGTGACGGCATCATGCGCGCCCTGCGCGAGCGTCCCACCACGTTGCAGCGCTTCCCGGAGGGCGTCGAGGGGGAGGCGTTCTTCCAGAAGCGGGTGCCCGCGCGGGGCGTGCCGCCCTGGGTGCGCACGACCACGATCAGCTTCCCGAGCGGTCGCAGCGCGGCCGAGCTCTGCCCGGCCGACCTGGCCCACGTGGCCTGGGCCGCCCAGATGGGCACCATCGTGTTCCACCCGTGGCCGGTGCGTGCCGCCGACGTCGACCGCCCCGACGAGTTGCGCATCGACTTCGACCCGCAGCCCGGCACCGACTTCGCCGACGCGGTCTCCGCCGCCGGGGAGCTGCGCGGGCTCCTCGACGAGCTGGGCGTCACCGGCTGGCCGAAGACCTCCGGCGGCCGTGGCGTGCACGTCTACCTGCGGATCGCGCCACGCTGGACGTTCACCGAGGTGCGCCGGGCCACCATCGCGCTGGCCCGCGAGCTGGAGCGGCGCCGGCCGGAGCTGGTGACCACCGCCTGGTGGAAGGAGCAGCGCGGCGAGCGCGTCTTCGTCGACTACAACCAGATGGCCCGCGACCGCACGATCGCCTGCGCGTACTCGCTGCGGGCCAACGCCCGGGCCACCGTGTCCACCCCGGTCACCTGGGACGAGCTGCCCGACGTCGACCCCGACGACTTCGACCTGCGCACCGTCCCGGCCCGGCTGGCCGAGCGCGGCGATCCGCACGCCGGCATCGACGACACCGCGTGGGACATCAGCCCGCTGCTGGAGTGGGCCGACCGGGACGACACCGCCGGCCAGGGCGACATGCCCTACCCGCCGGACCACCCGAAGATGCCCGGCGAGCCGAAGCGCGTGCAGCCCTCCAAGGACCGCGACCGCCCCCGCTGACCGGCCCGCCCGACGCCGCCGTCCCGCTGGCGCCGGCCGGACGCGTGCCCGCCGTCACCGGCGGTCGCCGTACGCCTCCACCGCCTCCTTGGCCGAGCGCAGGTCCGCGCCGGTCGCCTTCCGGTACGCGGCGATCGCCTTGATCTTGTCGCCCCGGGCCAGGTGCTGTGCCACCTCCGGCGGCACGGGCGAGGCGTCCACGACGCCCAGGTGGTCCATCACCAGCCGGAGCCGGCGCTCGATCTCGGCGAGCCGGTACGCGGTCCGCGCCTGCTCCGTCCTGCCCGGCAACTGGGCGGCGAGCAGCGCGACGACGGCCACCATCAGGGCGGTGAGAACGATCTCCATCCGGTGATCGAAGCACATCCGCGCACCGCGCCATCCTCGCCGGGTCGCCGGCCCCGCCCACCGGTCGGGCGCCTCCGGATAACGATCAAGTAACGGGCGCGAACCTTTCCCGGCACGTCACCGCTCTCCCTGGTCGTCGGCCCGACAGCGGGCCAGGGGAGGGCATCGGATGAAGCTGGTGTGGAGGCGGGCCCGCGAGGCGCGTGGGCTGCTGCTCGCCGCGGTGGTCGCGGCCCTGGTGGCGGTCGCGCTGGTCACCGGGCTTTCTGACTACAACCGGCGGGCCGTCGAGGCGGGCCAGCGTGCCCTGCTCAGCGGGGCGTCGTTCGAGGAGCGCAGCCTCCTGGTCAGCGGCGCGGCCGGCCGGGACGCGGCCGAGTTCGCCGCCCGGGACCGGGCCGTCCGGGACGGGTTCGCCGCCGGCCTCGGCGGCGCGCCGGTCACCGTCGACGCCGCCCGCTACGGCGGTGGCCGCGAGCTGACCGGCGATCTCGGTCCCGTGGCCCGCGACGACGACCCGGTCTTCGCCACCCTGGCGGCCCTCGACGACCTGCCCCGCCACGCTGAGCTGACCGGCGGCGCCTGGCCCGCCCCGGGAGCCTCGCCGCTGCAGGTCACCCTGCCGGAGAAGGTCGCCGGCATGCTCGGGATGAGCGTCGGCGACCGGGTGCCGATGCTGGACCGCCGGTCCGACGAGGCCAGCACCGTCGTGCTCGTCGGGACCTGGCGCCCCCGCGACGCGGCTGACCCGTACTGGCGGCTGGCACCCGGGGTCGGGGCGGGCAGCGCCGCGGACGCCGGCACCTCGTACGGGCCGTTCGTGCTGGACCCGGCGGACTTCGTCGCCACGTACCCGGGCTCGGTGTCGGCGTCCTGGGTCGTCGAGCCGGACCTCGCGGCGGCGGCCGGCGCGGGCCGGCTGTCCGACGTGCGGCAGGCGCTCACCGCGGCCCTCGCCGAGGTGCCCGAGGCGGCCGGGCTGGGCTCCTCCGGCCAGACCGTCACGGCGATCGACCGGCTCCTCGACCGCGTCACCCGGGCCGACCTGGTGGGCCGTTCCTCGCTGGCCACCCCGCTGCTGCTGATCGTCGTCCTCGGCGGGTACGCGCTGGTGCTCGTCGCCGCCCTGCTGCACGAGGACCGGCGCGGCCAGACCGCCCTGCTCCGGGCCCGGGGCGCCGCGCGGCGGCAACTGGCCGGCCTGGCGGCCCGGGAGGCGGCCCTGGTCGTCCTGCCCGCCGGCGTGCTGGGGCCCCTGATCGCCGGCGAGGCGCTGCGGCACGTGGGCACCGGCGGGGCCACCCCGCTGACGCTCGCCGCCGGCAACACCACGCTGATCTGGGCCGCCGCGGCCGCCACCGCCGCCGGTTGCCTGGTCGCGATGGTCGTCCCGACGTTGCGGGGGGCCGGCACCTACGTCGCCGACATGGCGGCCCGGTCCCGGCCCACCCGCGCCGCGAGCGTCCAGCGGGCCAGCCTCGACCTGGTGCTGGTCGGCTTCGCGGTGCTGGCCTGGACCCAGCTGCGCCAGTACTCGTCGCCGGTCGCCGGGGCGGCCGGCCGGCTCGGAGTGGACCCGCTGCTGGTCGCGGCGCCGACGCTGGGCGTGCTGGCCGGCGCGGTCGTGGCGTTGCGGCTGCTGCCGCCCGCGACCCGGTTCGCCGAGCGGTTCGTCGACCGCAGACCGTGGACCGCGACCATGTTCGGCATGTGGCAGGCGGGGCGCCGCCCGCACGCCGGCCCCGTGCTGCTGCTCGCCCTCGCCGTCGGCGGCAGCACCCTGGCGTGGTCGCTGGTGACCACGGGCGAGCTGTCGCAGGCCGACCAGGCCGACCACACCGTCGGCGCCGACCTGCGGGTCGTCGAGCGCACCGGCTCGGCACCCGACGGTCGGGCCGGTCAGCTCGCCGCGCTGCCCGGCGTCCGCGAGGCGCTGCCGGCCTGGCGGGACGAGATCCGCCTCGGCCGCGCCGACCTGCCGACGACGGTGGTGAGCCTCGACGCCGCGGCCGCTGCCGGCGTGCTGCGACTCAACGAGAGGCTGACCGACGAGCCCGCGCCGGCACTGCTCGACCGGCTGACCCGGGCGCGCGGCGCGCCGAGCGGGCTGGAACTGCCCGCCGGCACCCGGTCGCTCACCGGCACGGTGCGCACCCCCGTGCGCGACGCCGTCACGCCGCACCAGATCGGCCTCTGGGTGCTGCTGACCCGGGCGGACGGGCTGGCCTTCCGGCTTCCGGCGGGCAGCAGCGGCAGCGACGGCCGGTCGGCGCCGTTCACCGTCGCCGTCCCCGCCGGGGAGGGCGCCCTACGACTGTCCGGTTTCGAGGCCGACGGCGGGAGCGCGCGCGGGCGGGCGTACCGCCTGGAGGTGTCGGACCTGCGGCTGGTCGGCGCCGACGGCACGGCCCGGCCGGCGTCGCTGGACGGCGGGTGGGTGGCCGTCGACGGCCAGGGCAAACCGGTCGGTGCGTCGGCCACGGCCGCCGGGCTGAAGGCCGACTGGGAGGTCGAGTACCGCGAGGGCGGCCGGTTCGCGTTCCAGCCGCCGAGCCGCTTCGCCGTGGTGCCGGCCGGCGAGAACCGGCCGGTACCCGCACTGATGACCCCGGCCGTACGCGACGCGTTGAGCCTGCGCGTCGGCGACACGGTCAACCTCGTGCTGTCCGGCGCGACGCTGCCGGTCACGCTGGTCGGCGAGCTGGACGCGGTGCCGTCCGCGGCCGGCGAGGGTGTGCTGCTGGACCTGCCGGCGGCGGCGGACTGGCTGATCCGGGACCGGGGTGGGGTCCGGCCGGTGCCGGAGTGGTGGCTGGGCACCGAGGGCGCCGGCCACGCCGAGGCGGCCCGCGCGGCGGCCGACCTGACCGGCGCCACGCTGCTCGACCGGCGGGAGGTGGCCGAGCGGGCCGCCGGCGACCCGTACTGGCAGGGGGCCCGCACGGGGCTGCTCGCCGCGGCGCTCGGCTCGGTGCTGCTGGCCCTGGTCGGCCTGATCGTCGACGTCTGGGCGACCGCCCGGCACCGGCTGGGGGAGTTCGCCGTGCTGCACACGCTCGGCGCGAGCCCCCGGCTGCTGGCCCGGGCGCTGCTGGCCGAGCAGACCTTCCTGGCCGGGATCGGCGTCGGCGTGGGCCTGCTGCTGGGCGCCGCGGTCGGCGCGACCATGGCCCCGCTGGTCATCCTCACGCCGTCCGCCGGCCGGCCGGTGCCGGAGGCCGCCTTCGTGCTGCCCTGGCTGCCCATCGGCCTGACCGCGCTCGGCCTGCTGCTGGCGGCACTCGCCTTCAGCGCCTTCATCGCCCTCGGCATCCGGCAGCGGGTGGCCGTGGCGCAGCTGCGGATCGGGGGAGACCGGTGACCGGGTGGAGCGTAGGGACGAGAAGGAGCGGAGTCGGGGCGTGGTGAGCATCGGGGCGGTGGCCCGCCGGATTCGGGCGTACGGCGGGCAGTTCCTGCTCCTCGCGGCGTTGACGCTGGTCGCCACGCTTGTCATCAGCGGCGTGCCCAGGATCGTCAACGCGCACGCCGAGCAGGGCCTACGGGCGCACCTGGGCACCGTGCCGGCGCAGCAGCGGGACGTGACGTACTCGACCGGTCCGCTCGTCCCGACGAACGAGGGCGGCTCCCCGGTGGCCACCCGCCAGGGCGACCTGGCGACGCTGGAGGCCGGGATGCCGCCGGTCGTACGCCGGATGGTCGAGCGGCGGTGGTTCACCGCCGAGACCAGGCCCAGCCGGGTGGTCGGTCCGGACCTGGCGGCGAAGAACCTCCTGGTCGACCTTGGCCTGCGGGCCGTGTCCGGGACGGAGGAGGCCGGCACGCTTGTCGACGGGCGCTGGCCGGCCGACGCGCCGAAGGGCGAGCCGGTGCAGGTGGCGCTGGCCGCCGACGTGGCCCGCCAGCTGAACCTGCGGGTCGGCAGCCGGCTCACCCTCGCCGCGCCGGGACCCGTCTCGCCCACTGCCCCGCCCCGCGCCACGGTCGACGTGGTCGGTCTCTTCGCGCCCCGCGACGACACCGACGGGTTCTGGGACGGCCTGCCGCCGTTGCTGCGGGTCGGCGAGCCGCCCGGGGACGGTGATCCCTTCATCGCCGTGGGGGTCGTCGAGGCCGCCGCGTTGAACCGTCAGGCCGTCGCCGGCTGGCCGCTGGCGTTCAGCTGGCGCTACCGGATGGGCGCCGACGGGATCGACGCACGCGAGCTGGACCAGGTGATCGACGGACTCCAGCAGCTGACCCGGGAGGCGGAAGGCCGCAACATCGTGCAGGGGCTGGACATCCCGCTGGGGGAGTTCGCCGCCGAGGTGGACAGCGCCCGGACGGTGCTCGGGGTCATCGCCGCGGGCGTACTGGCCACCCTGGCCGGCCTCGTCGTGCTGGCCGCCGGGCTGCTGGTGCGCCGCCGCCGGTCGGAGTTCACCCTGCTGCGGGCCCGGGGCGGGGCGGCCACCACGAGCGCGGGCCGCAGCCTTACCGAGGCGCTGCTGGTGGTGCCGCCCGCCGGCGCGCTCGGCTGGCTGGTCGGTGGCCTCGCCCCGGGGGCACCGGGCGGGACCCTGTGGTTTGCCGTCGCCGCGACCGTCCTGGTGGCCCTCGCGCTGCCGGTGGCCACCCTCGCCGCGTCCAGGGGCGGTGCCGGTCGGCGCGACCTGATCCGGTCGCGCCCCTCCGCGCGTCGCCTCACGGTGGAGGCGGGGCTGCTGGTCCTCGCGGGTCTCGCCGTCGTACTGCTGCGCCGCCGCGGCCTCACCCCCGGCGAGGTCGACCCGCTGCTGGTCTCCGTGCCGGTGCTGCTGGCCGTCGCCGCGGCGGTGGTCGCGATGCGGTTGTACCCGTGGCCGCTGCGGCTGGTCAGCCGGCTCGCGGCCCGGGCCCGGGGCAGCGTCGCCTTCCTGGGCACCGCCCGGGCCGGCCGGTCCGTCGTCGCCGTGCCGCTGGTGGTCGTGGTGCTGGCCATCGCGACCGCGGCGTTCTGCGCGGTGACGGCCGCCGGGATCGAGGCGAGCCGGGACCGGGCCGCCAGCCGGGTGGTGCCCGCAGACGCCCTGATCCTGGGGGACCGGATCGCCCCGGACACGGGCGCCGAGCTGGAGCGGCTGCCGGGGGTCCGCGCCGCGAGCCCGGTGCTGCACGAGGCGGGCCAACGCCTGGCGAAGGACGCCATCGGCACCGAGACCCGGCTCGGCGGGGTGACCGTACTCATGGTCGACGGTCCGGCCCTGGCCCGGATCGTCCGCGAGTCCGGCGTCGACGTGACCGTGCCGGCGGCCCTGCTCGCCCCCGCCGGGGGAGGCGGCCCGCTGCCCGCGGTGGTCTCCCCGGCGGTCGCCGCCGAGCTGGCCGACGCCGGCCTCGACGGCTCCGCCTTCGTCAGCGCCCAGGGCCAGCGGTACGAGTTCCGGGTCGCCGGGCAGGCGGAGAGCTTCCCGCTGCTGCGCGCGGAGAGCAGCCGGTTCGTCGTCCTGCCCTGGCAGTCCCTGCCCCGGCGGGACTACGCCGCCGTGCCGACCGGTTTCCTGGTGGCCGGCGACGACCTGGACGGCGAGGCGCTGCGCCGGGTCGGCGACGCGGGACAGTCCCGCTTCCAGACCGGCGGGGCCGTCACCGGCCGGGAGCGCCCGCGCGGCGTGGAGTTGCTGACCTTCGCGGACACCCGCCGGCAGGTGGGTGAGAGCGGCGCCAACGGGGTGCTCGCCTTCGGCTTCACGGCCGGCGCCGCCGGTGGGACGGCGCTCGGCCTGCTCGCGATCGCCTTCACGGTGCTCGCCGGTGCCCGCGAGCGCGGGCAGGTGCTCTCCCGGCTGCGCACCCTCGGCCTGTCCCGACGCCAGTGGCGCGGGCTGCTGCTGGTGGAGCTGGTCCCGCTGGTGGGCGTCTCGGTGGTGACCGGTGCGCTGGTTGGCACGCTCCTGCCGCTGTTGCTCACCCCGGTGCTCGGCCTGTCCGCCTTCACCGACGGGGTCGAGGTCCGGGTGGCGTTCGAGCCCGGCCTGGCGGCCGCGGTCGTCGCGCTCGGTGCGCTCGCCCTCGGCTTCGCGGTCGCCGTCGAGGCCCTGAACAACCGCCGGATGCGCCTCGGTGAGGTGCTCCGGCTCGGAGAGGAGAACTGACAATGACCGCTACCGCGGAGACCACCGCCGTGCCGGACCTGGCCGCCCTGCAACAGCGGGCCGCCCAGCGTGCGGCCGAGCGGGCGGGTGGCCGGGACCGCTTGCGCGGGCACATCGTCTGCGACGGGCTGGTCCGGATCTTCAAGACCGAGGGGGTGGAGGTCGTCGCGTTGCAGGGGCTCGACCTGGTCATCGACCGGGGCGAGCTGGTGGCGATCGTGGGCGCCTCCGGGTCCGGCAAGTCGACGCTGCTGAACATCCTCTCCGGGCTCGACACGCCCACCGCCGGCATCGCCCGGGTGGGCGACTACGACCTGCTCAACCTCTCCACCCGGCGGCGACTGAGCTACCGGCGGAGCATGGTCGGCTTCGTCTGGCAGCAGACCGGCCGCAACCTGCTGCCGTACCTGACCGCGCTGGAGAACGTCGAGCTGCCGATGCGGCTCGCCGGGCGGCGCGGCGGCCGGCGCGCCCACCGCGAGCGGGCCCGGGAGCTGCTCGACCTGGTCGGGGTCGGTCACTGCGCCGACCGGCGGCCCGGGCAGCTCAGCGGCGGCGAGCAGCAGCGCTGCGCGGTCGCGGTGGCGGTGGCCAACGACCCCGAGGTGCTCTTCGCCGACGAGCCGACCGGTGAGCTGGACGAGGCGACCGGCGCCGACGTCTTCGGGGCGCTGCGCACCATCAACGCCGAGCTCGGCGTCACCATCGTGGTGGTCACCCACGACCACGCCGTGGCCACCCAGGTCCGCCGGACCGTCGCGATCCGCGACGGCCGGACCGCCTCCGAGGTACGCCGGACCGCGCGGATCGGCGCCGACGGCAGCACCGAACTGGTAAGCGAGGAGTACGCCGTGCTCGACCGCAGCGGCCGGATGCAGCTGCCGGCGCCGTTCGTGGACGCGTTGTCGCTGCGCGACCGGGTGCGGCTCAACCTGGAGCCGGACCACGTGGAGGTACGCCCGGGCGACCGGCCGCAGGACGAGCGGGAGACGACACGGTGAGCGGTCGCGGCATCGCCACGGTCAGCGGTCGGGAGGCCTGCGCGGCCAGCGGGCGTGGCATCGCCACGGTGAGCGGGCGGGAAGCCGTCGCGGTGGGCGGGCGGAAGGCCGTCGCCGTGGGCGGACGGAAGGCCGTCGCCGTGGGCGGACGGGGCATCAGTCGGTACCGCGTGGTCGATCCGGTCGACCGCGCCGAGCACAGCGGGGCGGGATCATGAGCGAGCACGACGTGACGTCGGACGGCCGGTCGGCCGGGGCGGTGGCGGGCGCCACGGTCACCGACAAGGTGGTCCGGGTGGAGGGGGTCAGCCGCACGTTCGGCCGCGGCGAGCACGCGGTGCACGCCGTACGGGACGTGTCGTTCTCGGCCGGGCGGGGCGAGCTGGTGGCCGTGCGCGGTCGCTCCGGGGCGGGCAAGACGACCCTGCTGAACCTGGTGGGCGGGCTGGACCGGCCCGACTCGGGCCGGGTGGTGGTTGCCGGGCACGACGTCACCGGCGCCGGTGAGAAGGAGCTGCTGGAGCTGCGCCGCGGCACGGTCGGCTTCGTGTTCCAGACCTTCGGGCTGGTGCCGATCCTGTCCGCCGCCGAGAACGTCGGCGTACCGCTGCGGTTGGCGCGGGTCCCGGCGGCCGAGCGGGAGGAGCGGGTGGCGGTGCTGCTCGAGCTGGTGGGCCTCGGCGGGCACGCGGGCCAGCGCCCGTACGAGCTCTCCGGCGGGCAGCAGCAGCGGGTGGCGGTGGCGCGGGCCCTGGCCAACGAGCCGGACCTGCTGATCGCCGACGAGCCCACCGGCCAACTCGACTCCGAGACCGGCCGGTCGATCATGGATCTGCTCCGGGCGGTCGTGCACGCCCGGGGCATGACCGCGCTGGTCGCCACCCACGATCCGGCCCTGATCGACCTCGCCGACCGCGTCCTCACCCTCCGCGACGGCCACCTCCTCCCCACCTGACCCCCGCCCGCTCCGCCCGCCACCCCTCGCGTCGCGCCCGCCGCCCCGCTCGCGTCGATCATGCAGTTGTGGTGGGAGTTGTTCGCCGCTTCGCCCCTTTTGCGGGGCACCACAACTGCATGATCGCCGGGATGAGAACGCGGCACGGAACCTCGCGAAGCTGGTAGTCGCCGGGAGTGGCCCGGAGACGCTAAACGGACGTGGAGCCGACCGTAAGACCCCGCTTGCGGGGCGGGTGGCGACGAAGCGTCAACCTCGCGCCGCGCAAGCGGATCAGACGAGGACCGTTGGCCGGCAACGGTCAGCTGTTGATCATGTGCCTATATTTGCACACTGATCGGCAACGGGAGTTTCATGCCCTCGTGGGTGGGGAGGAAGCCCAGGTTGACGTAGAAGCGGTGGGCGTCCTGGCGGGTCTTGTCGGTGGTGAGCTGGACCAGGGCGCAGCCACGCTGCTTCGCCTGGTCGACCGCCCAGGTGATCATCTGCCGGCCGAGGCCCCGCCCGCGTAGGTCGGAGCGGACCCGGACCGCCTCGATCAGCTGCCGCTCCGCACCGTGCCGGCCCAGGCCGGGGATGTACGTGAGCTGCATGCAGCCGAGCAGCTCACCGCCCGCGTCGGCCACGATCAGCTGGTTGCGCGGGTCGGCGTCGATGTCGGCGAACGCCTTCTCGTACGCGGCGTCGACCTCCGTGAAGTCGCGGGTCCTGCCGAGCACGTCGTCGGCGAGCAGGGCGACCACGGCCGGCAGGTCGGCTCGGACGGCCTCGCGGAAGATCACGTCACTCATGCCGCCCAGCGTGGCACAGCGAGCGGGACCGATGGGCGGGCGGCGCTTGCCCGGGCCGGGCAACATGACTGTCCATGGACGCCCTGCTGCTGCCGTTCCGGCTGATCTACCGGGGGCTGGTCTGGTTCGCCAACTCGCCCCGTACGTTGATCATCTCGTACCTGTTGATGATCGTGGTGGCCGGCGTGATCTACGGCCACGTGGAGAACCGCAGCCCGGCGGACGCCGTCTGGTGGGCGGTGGTGACGGCGTCCACCGTCGGCTACGGCGACATCTCCCCGGTGAGCTGGCAGGGCCGCACCCTCGCCGCGCTGCTCATCTCGACAATGGTGCTGCTGGTCATCCCGTTGATCACGGCGCACTTCGCCAGCCAGCTCATCGTCGACGACGACGCCTTCGAGCACGAGGAGCAGGAGCAGCTCAAGGCCGACGTGCGCCGGATGCGGGCGCTGCTGGAGGAGATGGCCGCCCGGCAGGGCATCGACCTGCCCGACCTGCCGCCGGAGCGGCCGGTCAGCGGGCCGGGCAGCGCAGCCCCTCCCTGGGCACGGTCAGGTCGATCAGGTAGGCGTCGACCGCCTCGGTGATGCAGGAGGTCTGCGGGTACGCGGTGTGCCCCTCGCCCTCCCAGGTGAGCACCCGGCCCACGCCCAGCATCGCGGCCAGCGCCGGGGTCTGCTCGTAGGGCGTCGCGGGGTCGCCGGTGGTGCCCACCACCAGGATCGGCGGCGCCCCGTCGGCCCGGCCCGTCGGGTACGGGTCGCGACCGCCGGGCCACTCGGCGCAGGAGAGCAGGCCGACGGCCAGGGCCGGCCCGAACAGCGGGTACTTCGCCCGCCACTGCGACTGGAGTTGCCGGATCCGCTCCCGACTCGGCTTCTCCTCCTCGTCGGCGCAGTTGACCGCCAGGTTGGCGTCGAACATGTTCGAGTAGTGCCCGTCGGCGTCCCGGTCGGCGTACGCGTCGGCGAGGCGGAACACGTCGCCCGGGTCGCCGCCCTCCAGCTTGTCGATGGCGACGGCCAGCTCCTGCCACCCCGACTCGGTGTAGAGCGACGAGATGATCGCGTAGAAGACCCAGCCCGCGGTGGCCTCCCGGCCGTCGTCACCGCGTGCCGGGGACACCCGCGCCTTGTCGATCGCCGAGGTGACCGCGGCCCGGGCGTCCGGGGCGATCGGGCAGCGCCCGGCGTTGGCCGCGCACCACGTGGTGAAGTTGCCGAAGGCCCGCTCGAAGCCCTTGGCCTGGCCCTCCGAGCCGGCGATCAGGCCCTGTCGTGGGTCGACCGCGCCGTCGAGGACCAGCGCCCGCACCCGCTGCGGGTAGAGCTGGGCGTAGGTGGCCCCGAGCAGGGTGCCGTAGGAGTAGCCGAGGTAGGTCAGCTTGTCGTCGCCGACGGCGGCGCGGACCGCGTCCATGTCCCGGGCGGCCTGCTCGGTGCCGTAGAGCGGCAGCTGGTCGCCGTAGCGGTCGCCGCAGCCGCGCCCGATCTTCTGGCTGAGCGCGACGAAGCCGTCGAACGACTCCTGGCTCGCCGGGTCGGGGTCGTAGCCGAAGCTGGCGTCCAGCTCGGCGTCGGGGATGCACTTGACCGGGCTGGAGCGGGACACCCCGCGTGGGTCGAAGCCGACGATGTCGAACCGCTGGGTGATCGAGGCGGGCAGGCCGCCGAAGCTCGGGCCGAAGGAGAGGTAGACGGCGGTGTCCACGCCGGAGCCGCCGGGCCCGCCCGGGTTGATCACCAGCGAGCCGATCCGGTCGCGCTGCTTGGTCGACCGGGCCCGCAGCAGCGCGATCTCGAAGGTCTGCCCGGCGCCCGGGCCGGCGCTCGCCCCGCCACCTGCGCCCGTGCCCCAGTCGCGCGGCACCTTGATCCGCGCGCACTCGTAGCGCATGCCCGGCGCGCCGCGCCCGACCAGCTCCTCGGCCACCTCCGGGCAGGCCCGCCAGGTGGGCGCCGTGCCGGGGGCGGCGGCCTCGCCGCCGGCCTCCGTCCGGGGCGCGATCGCCGGCAGGGTGCAGCCTGCGGCGACCAGCGCGGCGGCGGCCAGCCCGGCGAGGGTGAGCCGGAACCGGCGGATCCGGTCGGGGGTGCGGGTCACGAGCGAGCCTCCGTGATCGGGTCGACGGCCAGGCTACGCCGGACCGGCGGCGGACCCCACGGTCACCGTGGGATCGCCGCGCAGCACCTGGTCCACATCGAACCGTACGGGCCGGTCGAGCTGGTCGTAGCGGCAGGATTGCGGTTCGCGGTCGGGCCGCCAGCGGACGAACCGGGCGGTGTGCCGGAACCGGTCGCCCTCCATGGCGTCGTAGCCGACCTCGACCACCAGCTCGGGGCGCAGCGGCTCCCACTCGAGGTTGCGGGCGCCCGTCCAGCGGCTCACCCCGCCGGGGAGGCGCTGGCCGCGCTCGTGGTCGCCGTGCACCCATGGGTGGTCGGCGCCGACGTCACGGTAGGGCTCCAGCTCCTCCAGCAGCTCCGCGCGGCGGGCCATCGTGAACGACGCGCTCACCCCGACGTGGTGCAGGACCCCGTCGTCGTCGTGGAGGCCGAGCAGGAGCGAGCCGACCACCGGGCCGGACTTGTGCCAGCGGAAGCCGGCCACCACCACGTCGGCCGTGCGGGCGTGCTTGACCTTGAACATGAGCCGCTTGCCCGGCTCGTAGGGCAGGTCGGCCGGCTTGGCGATCAGGCCGTCCAGGCCGGCGCCCTCGAAGACGTCGAACCAGCGGTGGGCGGTGTCGACGTCGGTGGTGACCTGCGTGACGTGCACCGGCGGCCGGACCCCGGCCAGCGCCGACTCCAGCCGGGCCCGGCGCCGCGGATAGGGCTCGTCGAGCAGCGTCTCGTCGTCGAGCGCGAGCAGGTCGAAGGCGACGAAGTCGGCCGGAGTCGTCTCGGCCAGCATCCTCACCCGGGACGCGGCCGGGTGGACGCGCTGGGCCAGCAGCTCGAAGTCCAGCCGGGGCTGCCCGCCCGGCCCGTCGCGCCGGATCACGATCAGCTCGCCGTCGACCGCGCACCGCTCGGGCAGCTGGCGGCGGGCCTGCTCGACCACCTCGGGGAAGTAGCGCGTCATCGACTTGCCGCCCCGGCTGGACAGCTCCACCTCGTCGCCGTCGCGGAACACGATGCACCGGAAGCCGTCCCACTTCGGCTCGTAGGTCATCCCCGGCGCGGTGGGGACCCGCGGGACGCTCTTGGCCAGCATCGGCTCGACCGGCGGACTGATCGGCAGCTTCACGGCGACCAGTCAACCAGACCGCACCGACAGTCGTGAGGCAGATCACGTCCGCGCGGCGGGCGGCGTGTCCGGCCGCGCGCCGCTCGTACCGCACCGGGCGAATCATGAAAGCGCAGGTCAGAGCTATCTTCGCGGGGTGTCGGAGTGGGTCTGCGGGTGCTGCGGGCGGTGGCGGGTCAGTGTCGAGCTGATCCGGGGCCGCTACCGGTACCGGCTGGTGCGCCGCTATCCCCGCCAGTTCGGCGGGGGCAAGGACGTGCTCGGCGAGGCCGGCTCGGTGGCGGAGCTGGAGGACCTGCTGCGCCGGCGTACCCCCCTCGGGCTGGCCGACCTGCGCGAGGCCGCCTGACCCGGCGGCGGCCGAGCCCGGCGGACGCCCGGCGACCCGGCGACCCGGCACCCCCGCGCCGGCGGACGCGGACCCGGCCGGCGGGCGCCTCGTCACGATCCCGCACGCGGCGTCGTCGAGACTGGCAGCGGCGCCGCCGGGCGTCGACAACGGGGAGGGGACGCGATGCGGTTCGAGGCCGGTACGGAGGTGGCCGCCGAGGCGGGACGGGTCTGGGCGGTGCTGGTCGACGTCGAGCGGTGGCCGGAGTGGACGCCCTCGGTGCGGCGGGCGCATCGGGGAGAGGCGGGACCGCTCGCGGTGGGCGCCACCGCCCGGCTCGTGCAGCCGAAGCTGCGGCCGGCGGTGTGGCGGGTCACCGAGCTGACCGAGGGCCGGTCGTTCTCCTGGGTCTCGGGCAGCCCGGGGGTGCGCACGCTCGGCGAGCACCGGGTGCTGCCGCTGCCCGACGGGCGCAGCCGCGTCGAGCTGGCCATCACGCAGTCCGGGCCGCTCGCCGGGCCCGTCGGCTGGCTCTACGGCGACCTGATGCGCCGCTACCTGCGGATGGAGGCCGACGGGCTCAGGCGTCGCTGCGAGCGGGACTGACCGCCTTCTCCAGTTGGGCGAGCCGGATGCCGTTCGCGTCCGGGCGGTGCCCGACCACCTGGTAGCCGTGCCGGTGGTAGAACCGCAGGTTCTGCTCGGTGTCCGCGCCCGTGAAGAGCGCGAAGCGGCGCACCCGGGCGGCGCAGGCCGTCTCCACCGCGCGCAGCAGCCGCCCGCCGACGCCCCGGCCGTGCTGGTCCGGGGCCACGGAGAGCCGGCCGATGTGCGCGGTGTCGCCGTCGACGTGCGCCCGTACGGAACCGACCAGCCGGTCGCCGAGCCGGGCGGTGAGCACCGTCGCCGGGCCCGCCAGCGCGGCCCGCACCTCGTCCAGGGTCTCGGTCAGCGGGGGCAGGAACGGGTCGGCGTAGCGCTGTGCCTCGGTGACGTACGCGGCGCGCTGCACGGTGAGGATCTCGCCGGCGTCCGTGAGGTCGGCGGGGGCGATGCGCGGCTCGATGATCACTCCGACAGCCAACCACAGGCCGTCGGGCGGGTCGCCCGCGCCGCCCGTACGCTGGCGGTGTCCCGTCGAGCCGTGGGGGTGCGCCGTGCCGGCACTGACCTATCCGCACGTCGGCGCCACCGAGACCGGCGAGCTGCCGGCCGGCTGGCGGCACGTGCGGCACCGGGTCCGGCTGCCCGACTCCTGCTTCCCGACGGCCGGGGACGCCGTGCTCGGCTGGCGCCTGCACCGGGCGGCCGGCATCCGGATCGACGCCGCCGCCGAGCGCGCCGCGCCCGGGGTCCGGGTGGTCTCCGGGCTGGGCGTCGGCCCGCTGCGGCTGGCCGCGCCCTGCGAGGTGGTCTGGGCCGTCGACGACGGGCGGCGGGCCGGCTTCGGGTACGGCACGCTGCCCGGGCACCCGGCGCGCGGCGAGGAGGCGTTCGTGGTCAGCCGCGACGCCGCCGGCCGCGTCTGGTTCGAGGTGGTCGCGTTCAGCCGGCCGGACCGCTGGGTCATGCGCGCGGCGGGGCCGGCCGGTCGGGCCTTCCAGCGGGCGTACGCCTGGTGGCTCGGCCGCACCCTGCGTCGCCTCTGCGCCCGACCCTGACCCGCATCGTCGTCACCCGTCGGCGGGTGGCATCCGCCGCCGCGACGCCGGCCGGGCGGCGGGACCCGTCAGAACCGGGCGAAGGAGCGGATCGGCATCCGCGGACCGTACTTCGGCGCCTGGACGCCCCCGGCCGCCAGCAGCACGCAGACCCGCCCCCGATGCCCCCGGAACGGCTCCAGCAGGGCCAGCATCCGGGCGTCGTCGCCGCGCGGCTCGCCCGCGAGGGCCCAGGCCACCGTGTTCGGCACGTGGAAGTCGCCGACGCTGACGGCGTCCGGGTCCCCGTACGCGATGCGCACCACCTCGGCGGCGGTCCACGGGCCGATGCCGGCGACGGCGGTGAGCCGGCGGGTGGCCTCGGCGGAGTCCGCGCAGCGCTCCAGCCGGTCGGCGACGGCCGCCACGCGGCGCAGCGTCTCGGCCCGGCGCTGCTCCACGCCGAACGGGTGGAACACCCAGTACGGGGTGGCCGCCACCGCCGCCGGCTCCGGCGGCAGCAGCAGCGGCTGCATCGGCCCGGGCGCCGCCTCGGCGAAGTGCCGCACCGTCGCCGCGTACGCCCGGTAGGCCTCCTTGCCGGTCACCTTCTGCTCGAAGACCGCCCGCAGCAGTTGGCGGAAGACCTGCCCGGTGGCGGGCATGCGCAGCCCCCGGTGCTGGGCCGCGAGCCGCGCCACCACGGGGTGGGCGGCGGCGAGCGCCCCGAACCCGCTCACGTCGTCGCGGAGCCCGGCGATCGCGTCGGCCCACTGCACCACCCGGTCGGCACCCGGGCCGTAGCCCTCGGCGAGCAGGGCGCCGCCGGCCGGCCGCAGGGCGAGGGTGGCCGGACCGTCCGGGGTGCGGGCGGCCCACCAGAACGTGCCGGCCGCGACGCGCGCACAGGGGTCGTACGGGCTGAAGGTCAGCGCCCGGACCGACGCGGCCAGCCGGTACCCGGCGGGCGGGCGCAGCTCCCGACGCGCGGTGGGTTCGGTCCCGGTCACCCGCACATGCTGTCACGTCCCCGCCCCGTGACCGGCGACACCGCCGGGCGCACGCCGGCCCGGTGCCGTCGCCGGTCCCGGGGCGGCGACCGGCCGCGCCGGGACCGGCCACCGGGACCGTGACGTCAGTACGAGTAGTCCGAGTCGCCCTGTCCGGCCTTGTCGTCGGACGGCGGGGCGACCGGCTTCGGGGTGCCCGGCGGCAGGCAACTCAGGTTCTTCTTGCCGTCCGGCGCGACCACGAACCAGGTGCCCCCGACGCCCTGGCCCTTCCACTGGCCGGGCTTCTTGTCCCCGACGTAGCGGTAGAGCGGCCAGCCGCCGAGGGTGATCTGCCGGGTGCCGTCCTGGCGGGTGACGGTGCCGACCTTGTCGTCGGAGACGCCGTTGAGCTCCGGGTCGCCGTCGGTCAGCGCCGGGGGCCACAACCGGGCGCACTTGTCGACGCAGTTCGACGAGGGCGGGTCGTTGGTGTCCTTGTCGAAGCGGTAGAGGATCCACCCGTCCTGGTCGGTGACCACGCTGCCCATCCGGGCGACCTTCCGGCCGTTGAGCTCCTCGGTCAGGTCCGCGTCGGCGGGCGGCGCGTCGGCGGCCGGGGACGGCGGGACCGAGGGCTCGGCCGCCGCGGTGGGTTCGGCGGCGGTCACGGCGACCGGGTTGGCCGCGCCCGGGTTCGCCCCCTCGTAACCGGCGGGAGCGCAGGCCGTCAACGCGACCATCGCGCTCGCCACGATGACGGTTCGCTTCATCTGTGCCACGTGCCCTCCTCGTTGATGCGGTTCACCGGTCAATACGGATAGAGCGTTGTCAAGGTTGAATGCGAAAGCGTGGTCGATGTCACGGGAAATCGTTGAACCGAACGGGCCGGAAATCCGTTTCCCGCGACGAGGGCGGTTTCCGCCAACAGCATTCGTGGAAACGGCACGCGGAATCGACGCCGGTTGTGAGGGCCGACCGGCGCCGATTCCGCGACGGGTGCTACATCTGCACCGTGACCAGCGGGCTCGCCACCCCGCCGGCGTCCACCGACTGCACCTGGAACTGCTTGATGTCGTCGAGCCGCGTCGACGTCGACGCCGACAGGCTCAGCTTGTCGGGGCGCGCGTTGGTGCCGTACCCGGTGCCGGGCACCGACCAGGTGGAGACCACCTCGGTGCTGTTGTTCCTCCGCACCACGACGAGCCGGCACGTCCGGGGCCCGGGCAGCTTGGCGAGGATGAAGTCCACGCCCGTGCCGAAGTCCTTCGACACGACGAAGAAGGTCGCCTCGACGCCGGTGGTCGGGTCGACGACGTTTACCGGATCGCCCTCCGGCAACGTCCCGCCGATGTCCGGGTCGTTCGGATCGCTGGAGCGGCCGACCGTCGGCGGGGCGACCTGCGCGGTGGCGGTCGGCTCGGCCACCACCTCGGGGGCACTGTCGCCGGCGATGCGGGCGAAGCCGAGCCCGGTCGCCCCACCGAGGACCAGCACCGCCGCCGCCGTGGCGAGCAACTGCCGGAACCGGTTGCGCCGCCGGTGGGCCCGGACCGCGACCAGCGTCCGGTCCAGCAGGGCCGGGTCGGTGCGGGTCTGCTCCAGCGCGGCCATCGTCTCGCCGTCGATGTCGGAGAGCAGGCCCACGACCGGCACCATCGTCTCCAACTCGGCGGCGCACGCCCAGCAGGTGGCGAGGTGCTCCTCGAACCGTTCCGTGTCGCGCTCGTCCAGCACGCCGAGCGCGTACGCCGCGACGTCCATGTGGTCCGCCCGGCTCATTCCGTCACCCCCCGTTCCTGCAGAGCCGTGCGCAGCGCGCGCAGCGCGTAGTAGACCCGCGACTTGGCGGTGCCGAGCGGAAGGCCCAGCTCCTCGGCCGCCTCCGGCACCGTCCGACCCCGGAAGTACGTGGCCACCAGGATCTCCCGGTGCGACTGGCTCAGCGTACGCAGCGCGTCCGCCACCGTCATCGTGCGCAGCACCCGGTCGGTGCTGTCCGCCTCGGCGAACGCCGTGAGGTCCCGGTCGTACGTCTCGGCGGGCCGGGCCTGCACGCTGCGGTGCTCGTCGATGGCGATCCGCCGCGCCACCGTGACCAGCCACGGCCGCAGCGAGCCCTGCCCCTGCACGCCCAGCCGGTGCGCGTTGCGCCACGCCCGCAGCAGCGTCTCCTGGACGATGTCCTCCGCCCGCTGCCGGTCGCCGCCGGTGAGCCGCATGACGAACGCCAGCAGCGGCCCGGCGTGCTCGGCGTAGAGCAGCCGGATCAGGCGATCCGAGTGACCCGCCTCGGTGGACGGTGCCGCCTGGTGGCGCCCCGGGGCGGATTTCGGCGTCACCGGCCCATTCTGGCGAGGCGCCTGGCGGGCGTCGACCCCGCGTGCCGCCGCGTCCGGCCGGGGCTGGGACCGCGCGGACATCCAGTCCGGTCGCGCCCTGTCGCCGTGCCAGCCGGCCGCCACCGCGTGCATGCAGACCTCCGGGTGTCCGATGACATCGGCCGCCTCCCACGGGCACGGCCGCCCGTTGGTACGCAGCGCCCACGCGAACGGATCAACGGCCCACGGAAAAGATTCCGCTCCCGCACCCGCGGACTCCGCTCAGCGGCGCACGGAGAAGATCCCGGGTGGCGGCGGGGTCGAGTCGGTGGCGTCGGCGTCGCGGACGACCGGCGCCCCGCCCGCGAAGCGGTCGAGTTCCCCGCCGGCCAGCACTCGCCCGGGGAACCAGTCCCCGGCGGCGCGCCGGGTCAGCTCCGGCACCGGCGGCTCGACCCGGCCGGCCACCAGCACCAGGTTGCCGTAGCGCCGCCCGCGCAGCACCGCCGCGTCGCCGACGAGGCAGGCCCGGGGCAGCACCGACCGGAGGGTGGCGACCTGCGCCCGGGCGTGGCGCAGCGGCGGGCCGTCGGCGACGTTCGCCAGGTGGAAGCCGGTGGGCCGCAGCACCCGGGCCACCTCGGCGGCGTACTCCACCGAGGTCAGGTGGGCCGGGGTGCGGGCACCGGCGAAGACGTCGGCCACCACGACGTCGTAGCTGGCGTCCCGGCTGGCGGCGAGCACCGCGCGGGCGTCGGCCACCCGCACCTTGAGCCGGGGATCCGGCTGCCACGGCAGGGCCTGGCGGACCAGCTCCACCAGCGCGCCGTCCACCTCGACCACCCGCTGGGTGGAGCCGGGCCGGGTGGCCGACACGTAGCGGGGCAGGGTCAGCGCGCCGCCGCCGAGGTGCAGCACCCGCAGCGGCGCGCCGGCCGGCGCGACCAGGTCGATCGCGGCGGCGAGCCGCCGGACGTACTCGAACTCCAGGTGCGTGGGGTCGGCCAGGTCCACGTGCGACTGCGGGGCGCCATCCATCAGCAGGGTCCACGATCCCGGCCGGTCCGGATCGGGCACCAGCTCGGCCTGGCCGGTGTCCACCCGCGCGGCCACGGTGTCGGCCGCCCGCTTGCGTCCCATCAGCGCCGTCCCCGGGCGGCGGCGGTCAGCACCCGGTGCAGCAGCCGCGCGTCGCCGAGCAGCGCCCGCAGCCGGCGCTCCAGGCCGGCGATCGGGATCAGGTTCTGCGGCGCGCGCGGGTCCTTGTAGGGGGTGGAGGCGAAGCGGGGCAGCGTGACCAGCGACAGGTCCGCAAGCCCCACCGCCTCGTCGACGCTCAGCTCGGCGGAGCACTCCATCCGGACGATGCCCGCCCACGGCGCGCCGAGGGCCACCGGCAGCCGCAGATACCACGACCAGCCGCCCCAGGCCGTGCCGAGCTTGAACACCGGGGAACGCTCACCGGCCGCCAGCTGAGTCACCACGGCGGTCAGCCGGGCGTCCAGGTACTGGCTGTGCTGGGTCTTGATGTAGCCGACCGTGCGCGGCAGCTGTCGCCGGTTGCGCAGCGGGCCGTCGACCACCAGCAGGTCGCCGTCGGTGCGGGCCGCCCCCGAGACCTCCACCTCGAGCGCGGTCAGCGGCCCCTGCACGGCGGCCGGGAGCTTGTTCAGCTCGCCCGTGCCGCCGACCCGGTGCACCGGGTAGCGGACGCTGCCGGCCACCACGTCCACCGCCGAGGGACTGGCCGTGAACAGCCCTCGGCCGACCCGCGCGCCGGCCAGCTGCGCCGCGCCGCGCTCCAGGTCGCACCGGACCACCCCGGCGGCGTACGAGGCGGCCAGGCCGGGGAAGGACGCCCCGTCGTCCTCCGCCGTCCACACGCTCGCGTCGATCCGGCGCACCCCGTCGACGAGCAGCACCACGTCGGGGGCCCGTACGCCGGGACGCGGCCCGATCGCCCGCCAGTCGACCGCCGGTAGCTCGGCGTCCGCGTCGACCTGGGCGCTGCTCGGCGCCGCGGGACCGCCGCCGCCCGCCGCCTCGAACGAGGCGCCGTACGCCGGATCCCACGCGTCGACGAAGAACCGGGGATCGGTCACCGCAGCGGACCTCCCGTCGCGCGCGCCGGGGCCCCGCTCACCGGCCGGTCCGCTCGACGCGCGCCGACCGGGCGTCCTTGCGGACCTCGAAGCGGACCGGGATGCGTTCGGCCAGGGCCGGCACGTGGGTGACCACCCCGACCATCCGGTCGCCCCGGGCGGCCAGGCTCTCCAGTGTGGCGGCCACGGTGTCGAGGGTGGCCGCGTCGAGCGTGCCGAAGCCCTCGTCCAGCACGATCGACTCCAGGCTCGCCGCCGTCGTGGACAATCCGGCGAGCTGCTCCGACAACGCCAGCGCCAGCGCCAGCGACGCCTGGAAGGTCTCGCCGCCCGACAGGGTGCGTACTCCCCGGCGCAGCCCCGCGTCGTGGTGGTCGACCACGAAGAACTCGCCCTTGTCGTGCACCAGGTCGTACTGCCCGCCGGAAAGCTCCCGCAGGATGCCCGAGGCGCCGTCGACAAGCAGGTCCAACGCCTCGGCGAGCAGCCACCGCTCGAAGTTGTTGGCCCGCAGGTGCCCCGCGAGGGCCCGCGCCACCTGCGCCTCGCGCTCGTAGCCGGCCCGCTGCTCGCGCAGGTCACCCGCCTGCTCCCGGCGCCGCTCCAGCTCGCGCAGGTCGGCCTCGGCCCGTTCCAGGGCGCGGTCGGTGGCGCGTAGCGGATCGTCGGTGGGCGGCAACCCGGCGGCGGCGAGGAAACCCGCGATGCGCTCGCCGACGCCGGCGGCCACCGCCTCGGCCTGCGCCACCGCGGCGGCCCGCCCGGCCCGCTCCGCGCGGCGGCGCCCCGACTCGTCGCCGGCCCATCCGGTCAGGGCGGCCCACGCGGCGCCCAGGTCCTCCCGGTCCGCCGTCGGCGGCCCGAACCGGGCCAGCCCGTCGCGGGTCGCGTCGAAAGCCCGCCAGGTCGCCCGCAGCCGCTCCTCGGCGGCGTCCACGGCCGCCCGGGCCCGCCGGGCGGCGTCCCGGCCGCCCCGCACCGCCGCCGCCGACTCCTCCAGCGCCCGGCGCAGCCGCGCGTGGTCGTCCAGCTCGCGGCGCAGCACCGCCGGCTCGGCCGCCCCGGCCAGCTGGTCGTCCAGCTCGGCCAGCCGGGCCTGCACCTGGTCCTGCCGGGCCCGCGCGCGCAGCAGCACCCGCTCCAGCTCCCGGGCCGCGCCGTCGCGCTCCTGCACCACGGACTGGGCGGCCTTGCTGGCGGCCCGCGCCGCCCGTCCCGCCGCCGTCGCGGCGGCCACCGCCGAGTCGGCCGGCACCGCCGGCACCGACGCGACGGTCTGCTCGCAGACCGGGCAGGCGGCCCCGGCGCGCAGGTGCGCGCGCAGCGCCACCGCCTGGTCGGTCGCCTTCGCCTCCTCGTGGGCGCGGAAGGCCGCCTCCAGCTCCGCCTCGGCCCGCTCGGCCGCCGCCCGCGCCTCGGCCAGCGCCGCCACCGCCGCGCCGTGCTCGGCCTGCGCCCCGGTCACCGCCGCGCGGACCGCCTCCGCCTCGCCGGCCAGCTTCTCCCGATCGGTGTACGCCCGCAGCAGCAGCCGCAGCGCGCTCTCGTCACCGGCGGCGGCCAGCTCGCCGCGCAGCTTCTCCTCCCGCTCCTCGGCCAGCGACACGGCCGTCGCCGCCTCGTCCGCGCCGGCCCGCGCCGCCGCGACCGCCCGGGTCACCTCCGCCACCCCGTCCGGCGCGCGCACGGCGGCCAGCACCGCCAGGTCGGCGTCGAGGGCCGCCAGGGCCGCACCCGCCTCCCGCGCCGTCGCCCGGGCGGCCTCCAGCTCCGGTACGGCGCCCGCCACCGACCCGGCCAGCTCCCGCATCCGGTCGACCTGCCCGGTCGCCGCCTCCAGCGCGGCGTCGTCGACGCCGGTGAGCCCGGCGAGGGCCTGGTCGACCGCCTCCAGCTTCGCCTCGGCCTGCGCGGCCCGTGCGGTCGCCCGCTTCTGCACGTCCTCGTAGACCCCGAGGCCGAGCAGGTTGACCAGGATCTGCTGCCGGGTGGCCGGCTTGGCGTGCAGGAAGTCCGCGAACTGCCCCTGCGGCAGCACCACGCAGCTGGTGAACTGCTCATACGGCAGCCCGACCGCCTCCAGCACCGCCTGCTCCATCTCGGCGGGGGTGCCGGCCACCACCTCGCCGAGGTCGTCGGGGCTCAGCCCGGTGTCGAGCTTGGTCACGTCGAAACCGGCCGGCATCAGCTGCAACCCGGCGTTGGCCGTCTTGACGTTGCCCCGGCCGTCCCGGCGGACCACCCGGGTCGCCACGTAGCGGGAACCGGCGGACTCGAAGACCAACCGCACCCGCGCCTCCGTGGCCGACGGCGCCAGGGCGTTGCCCAGCCCTCGGGTCCCACCCCAGCGGGGCACCGTGCCGTAGAGGGCGAAGCAGATGGCGTCCAGCACCGTCGACTTGCCGGAGCCGGTCGGCCCCACCAGCGCGAAGAAGTCGGCGTCGGTGAAGTCGATAGTGGTCTCGTCGCGGAAGACGGTGAAGCCCGCCATGTCCAGCCGCATCGGCCGCATCAGTGCTCGACCTCCTCGAAGAGCTCGTCGAAGAGCTCCCGCACCCCGTCGTCGGTGTGCCCCCGGCTGTCGAGGTAGTCGGCGAAGAGTTGCCGGGGCGAACGGCCCGCCCGCTGCGCCACCCGGGTGCCGCTGCCCGGGGCGGGCAGCAGCTCCGGGTCGATCCGGATCTCCAGGGCCTGCGGGAGCAGCTCCTGCACCTCCTCGCGCAGCCCGGCGCGCGGCTGCTCCCGGACGTACACGCGCAGCCAGGCGTCCGGCACCTGCATCTCGGCGAGCTGGGCCAGCGTGCCCCGGACCGTCCGCAGCGTGGTGGCGGCGGTCACGGGCACCTCGCGTACCTGCGCCGCCGTGGTCGCGGTGACCTCGACGACGGTCACCGACGGCACGTTCTCCTGCTCGCCGAAGTCGACCGCCAGCGGGCTGCCGCTGTAGCGGATCGGGCAGGGGCCCTGCACCCGCTGCGAGCGGTGCAGGTGGCCCAGCGCCACGTAGTGCGCCGTGCCCGGGAACACGGTCGCCGGCACCGCGTAGCCCAGCACGGTGTGCGCGTCGCGCTCCCCGCCGCCCGTGGTCGCGCCCACCACGGTCAGGTGGGCGGTGACCAGGTGCACCCGGTCCGGCTCGGTGAAGCTCTCGGTCAGCCGGCCCAGCACCCGGCCCAGGTGGTCGGCGTACGTCTGGGTGGTCTCGGCGGCGGTCAGCTCGTACATCTCCACGGCGCGGATGGCGTAGCGCTGGGAGAGGAACGGCAGCGCGGCCAGCCGCCAGCGCTCCCCGCCGGCGGTGGTGCCGTCGATGACGTGCTCGTCGGGGTTGTCCCGGACCCCGCCGCGCAGGGTGATCCCGGCGGCCTCGGCCCACGGTCGCAGTGCGTCGAGGGCCTGGCCGTTGTCGTGGTTTCCGCCGATGGCCACCACGTCGGCGCCGGTGCGGCGCAGCGCGGTCAGGGCCCGGGTGACCAGCCGGGTGGCCTCGGGCGTCGGGGCGGCGGTGTCGTAGAGGTCACCGGCGACGATGACCAGGTCGGGTGACTCGGCGCGGGCGACGTCGATCACGCCGGCCAGGACCCGCTTGTGCTCCTCGGCCCGCGACTGCCCCTTGAGGACCTTGCCGACGTGCCAGTCGGAGGTGTGCAGGATCTTCACGGTGCCGACCTTTCGTTCGCGACTGCGGGGCTCACTCGCTGCGCTCGCTCACTCCTCGCGCTCACCGGTGCCAGCCTTTCGTTCGCGACTGCGGGGCTCGCAAGCTCACTCCTCGCGCTCACCGGTGTCTCCCCTAGAAGGGGATGTCGTCGTCGGAGGTGCCGCCACCGGAGCCGACGACGGCGAACGGGTCGACGGACTGGGTGATCGACCGGAGCGTCTCGGACGGGGCGCGGCCGGCCTCGGAGACCCGGGTGGCCCAGGCCGGGAACGGGAACTCCAGGCAGAGCGGCACCGGGATGTCGGGCTGGTTGACGAACATCGTGCCCGGCTTGGCCAGCAGCGCGCGTTGGCGTTGGGCGGGCGGCAGGAAGCCGTACTCCGGGCGGGACGCCTCGGCCGGGTCGAGCCGGCCCACGACCCGGATCGCCGAGTTGGTGACGATCCGCCGCTCCACCTCGCTCGCCGTCTGCTGGGCGCCGACCAGGATCACCCCGAGCGAGCGGCCCCGCTCGGCGATGTCGAGCAGCACCTCCTTGATGGGGGAGGAGCCCTCACGGGGGGCGTACTTGTTGAGCTCGTCGAGCACCACGAAGAGCAGCGGCTTGGCGGTGCCGGCCTTCTCCTTGCGCTCGAACTCGCTCTTGAGCGTCACGCCGACCACGAACCGCTGCGCGCGGTCCGGGAGGTTGTGCAGGTCCACCACGGTGACCTGGGCGCTCTCGGCGGTGTTGATCGAGTGCGGGCGGCGGGTGGCCAGGTCGCCCCGGATCAGCCGGGACAGGTCCTTCTTGCTGCCGATCAACCGCCGGGCGAACGCGTTGACCGTGCCCAGCCCGACGGCGCTGCCCGCCCAGTCGGAGCGGGTCTCGTCGTCGTTGAGCTGCTCGACGACGTGGTCGACCAGGTCGGCGTACGAGCCGAGCCGCACCCCGTCGATGCTGATGCCGCCGTCGGCGGGCTGCGCGTGCCGGGCCAGGTGGGCGGTGACCGAGTGCACCACCATCGTGTATTGCTGGCGTTCGTCGTCGGCGTCGGCGAACACGTAGGGCAGCAGGCGGTCGGCGCAGAACTCGCTCAGCGTCCAGTAGAAGCTGTCCACCCCGGTGAGGCGGCTGCTCACGTCGGGCGTGCCGGAGGAGTCGCCCACCCGGGGCGGGGCGTAGACCCGCACGTCCGGGAACGCGCCGGCCGCCAGGCCGAGCTTCGCGTACGCGGCGCGGGTGGGGTCGTCCAGCCGGGTGTTGGGATGGTCGAGGAAGAGCAGGTCCTCGCCCTTGACGTTGAAGATGAGCGCCTTGGCGTTGACGGCGTCGCCGCCGAGCACGCCGGAGCGGAAGACCGAGTAGAGCAGGAAGGTGGCGAAGCTCGTCTTCGTGGCGACCCCGGAGATGCCGGAGATCGACACGTGCGCGCCCCGGCTGCCGTCGAGGAAGTCGGCGTTGAGGTAGACCGGCACCCCGTCGCGGCCCATGCCCATCGGGATGCGCCGCTCCATCCGGTCGAAGTGCAGCGCCCGGGCCCGGGCGTCGCCCTCGGCGCGGTGCACCACCGCACCGGGCGACGGCGGCACGTAGAGCTCCGGGTCGACGCGGGTCGTGGTGATCTCGGCGGCCTCCTGCACCTGCGCGGGCAGCGTGCCGTCGGCGATGGCGAAGACGTCGGAGTCGAACTGGGCGCCCTCGTGCCGGGCGCGGACCTGGGTGACCACCCCGGCGATCGTCACCGGCTCGCGGTCGGGCAGCTCCCGCCGGGTCACCACGACGTCGTCGAGCTGGAGGTAGCTGTCGGGGGAGACCGCGGTCCAGAACTGCAGGGGGGTGGCATCGGCGGTGCCCAGCACCCGGCCGACCACCTCGCCCGGGCCGTCGAACCCGTCGTCAGTCATCGGGCAACTCCGGTCGGCTGGTCGTCGCGGTCGGGGCACACGCCCTGCATCCTGCCCGAGGAGTACGACACGTTGCCACGCGACGCGGCGGACGCCACCCCGCCATCGGCGCCCGTCAACCGCAGGGTGCCCGCCCGGTCACGGTCGGTCGCGGGCGTAGCGGAGCATGAGCATCCCGTCGGCGGCGGCGAGCACGTGGCGCAGCGGCAGGTGGCGTACGTCGCTGGCGTCGCCGGCGGTGATCCGCCCCGGGCCCGCCCCGGCCAGCAGCGGGGCGACGGTGAGGCAGACCTCGTCCACGAGGTCGGCGGCGGTGAGCGCGCCGAACAGCTGCGGGCCGCCCTCGCAGAGCACCTGGCCGAGGCCGCGGCGGCGCAGCGCGGCCAGGCCCGCCGCGAGGTCGACCCGGTCGTCGCCGCAGCGCACCACGTCGGCGACCCCGGTCAGGCCGGGCGGTGCCACGGCGTCGGCCCGGGTGAGCACCACGGGCCGCACCGGCGCGTCGGCGAACGCGGCCTGCGCCGGGTCGAGGTCGAGCGAGCCGGAGACGACGACCAGCGTCGGATACTCGGCGAGCCCGTGCTCGCGGCGCCACGCCCGGCGCCGCTCGTTGAGGCGTACCGCCCGGTAGCCCTCGTGCCGCAGCGTGCCGGCGGCCACGAGCAGGGCGTCGCAGAGCATGCGCAGCAGCCCGAAGACGCGCTTGTCCGCCTCGCCGGAGAGCCCGGCGGAGTAGCCGTCGACGGAGACACCGCCGTCCACGCTGGTCACGAAGTTCATCCGCAGGTGGGGGCGGCCGGAGCGGCCGTAGAGCGCGGTGAGCGCGGCGTCGTCCAGCGGTCGCGCCGACGCCTGCGGCCAGAGCGCCGAAATCGGGATTCCGACGTTCATTCGCCGGCCGGACCGGTGACCGGAGGGGTGGGTCGGGGGGTACGGTGCTGGCAGTCGCACCAGTTCCGCCCCGGACAGTCGTCGTGCCGCCTGGCCCGGCACGCTCGGCAGATCATGCCCGCAGCCTATGCCGAGGAAGGATGGGACAGCATGCCGCGTCAGATCTTCCAGCTGAAGATTTCCCTGGCCGGGGTCCGGCCGCCCGTCTGGCGCAGGGTGCTCGTCCCGGGCGGCTACACCCTCGACCGGCTGCACCGGGTGGTGCAGCACGCCATGGGCTGGCGGGACTGCCATCTGCACTCGTTCGAGATCGAGGGCCGCCAGTACGGCGCGCCCGATCCGGACGGCGAGCTGGCCCTGCGCGACGAGTTGGACGTCCGCCTCGACGCGGTGCTCGGCAAGGGCAGTCGCTTCCACTACACGTACGACTTCGGCGACTGGTGGGAGCACGACCTGGTGGTGGAGGACGCCTGCACGGCCGATCCGGACGAGCGGTACCCGTCCTGCCTGGACGGCGAGCGGGCGTGCCCGCCCGAGGACGTCGGCGGCCCGGCCGGCTACCACGCGCTGCTGGCCGCGCTGGCGGATCCGGCTCACCCCGGGCACCGGGAGGCACGGGACCGGGTGGGCGACCGGTTCGACCCGGTCGCCTTCGACGCGGGCCGGGCCGGCACCCTGCTGCGCCGCTTCTGCTGAACAGCCCCGCCGCTGAACCCCTGCGCCGCCCTCGCCGCGCGGCCCTGCCGCCGCCGCTGAACCGCTTCGGCTGAGACGCATTCCGGCCGCCTCGGCTGAGACGTGTTCCGGCCGCCTCGGCTGCGGCGCGTGCCGGCCGGACTCAGGGTGCGCGACGGGCCGCTCAGCGTGTCCTCCGTCCGCGCCCGGACGTGCTGAACCGTTTCAACGGGGCGGGTGCGCAGGTGGCGCCGCCCGGCGGGTCGGCCCGCGACGTGCGGCAGTCGGGTCGTACGCACACGCGGTAACGATCTGGGAACGCTCCCATAGGCCTATTGACACCTCCGACACCCGCCGGCAATCTCATGGGAGCGCTCCCGCGAACGTGGCACGACTCACCCGCGCCCCGCTCCGGACGTCGACCGCCGGCCCCGACCGGTGCCGACGGCGCGTACGGCACCCCCCACCACACCCAGTCAGCCTCACCACCGAAAGAGGGGTCTCCGATGAGCCTCACCACGCGGCGTACCCGCATGGCGGCTGCCGCCCTGGCCGCGATAACCGCCATCGGCGGTCTCGCGGCCTGCGGCAAGGACGACGACGCGCCGGCGGCCGGCGAGAAGCCCGCCAAGCTGGTCGTCGACACGTTCGGCGAGTTCGGTTACGACGAGATCATCAAGCAGTACGAGAAGGACACCGGCATCAAGGTCGAGCTGCGCAAGACCGCCCAGCTCAACGAGTACCGGCCGAAGATCGTGCGGGCGCTCGCCACCGGCAAGGGCGCGGCCGACGTGGTCGCCCTGGAAGAGGGCATCCTCAACGAGTTCAAGGCCAACCCGGCCAACTGGGCCGACCTCGCTCCGCTGGTCTCCGACCACAGCAAGGACTACCTGCCCTGGAAGTGGGAGCTGGGCAAGGCGCCCGACGGCCGGCTGATCGGCCTGCCGACCGACGTCGGCAGCCTCGCCGTCTGCTACCGCCGGGACCTCTTCCAGGCGGCCAAGCTGCCGGTCGAGCGGGACCAGGTCGCGGCCCTCTGGCCGGACTGGAACGCCTTCATCGAGACCGGCAAGAAGTACCGCACCGCCACCGGCAAGGGCCTGCTCGACTCGGTCACCACCGCCGCCAGCGCGGTGATGTTCCAGCAGGGCGGCGACCTGTTCTACGACAAGGACGACAACGTCGTCGCGGACAAGAGCGCGGCGGTGAAGACCTCCTGGGACACCGCGGTCGCGATGGCCGACGCCAACATCACCGCCGAGACGGCCACCTGGTCGCCGGAGTGGTCGGCCGGCTTCAAGCAGGGCACCTTCGCGGCGACCTTCTGCCCGTCGTGGATGCTCGGGATCGTCGCGGACAACTCCGGCCCGCAGAACAAGGGCAAGTGGGACGTCGCCCCGGTGCCCGGCGGCGCCGGCAACTGGGGTGGCTCCTGGCTCGGCGTGCCGACCCAGAGCAAGTACCCCAAGGAGGCGGCGAAGCTCGCCGAGTACCTGACCAACGCGCAGAGCCAGGTGGCGGCGTTCAAGCTCAAGGGCCCGCTGCCGACCAACCTGGAGGCGCTGAAGAACCAGGAGTTCCTCGCCTACACCAACGAGTACTTCAACAACGCGCCGACCGGCAAGATCTTCGGTGAGAGCGTCGCCAAGATCCAGCCGCTGCACCTCGGCCCGAAGCACCAGGCGGTGAAGGAGAACGCGTTCGAGCCGGCGCTGCGCTCGTACGAACAGGGACAGGCCACGAAGGACAAGGCCTGGGAGCAGTTCGCGAAGGACGCCAAGACGCAGGGCGCCTTCTGACCCACCTCGTCGCCAGGTGGCGTCCGGGTCCACGCACCCGGACGCCACCGGCGCCGTCCCCGTTCCGCCCCGGACGCCATCGGCGCCGTCCCGTTTTCGCGTAAGAGCGCCTGGGCGTCGGCGCGCGCCCGTGCCGACGCCGGGAAAGGACCCCGCATGAGCCTCTCGGCCACGACGGCGCCGCCGTCTCCCGCCGCACCGCCACCCCGCCCGCCCGCGCGGCGCCGGTCCCGGTCGCACTCGCTGACCCGGCTGGACCTCAAGTACTCGCCGTACCTCTACATCGCGCCGTTCTTCGTGGTCTTCGGCATCTTCGGGCTCTACCCGATGCTGCGGACCGCCTGGATGTCCCTGCACGACTGGAACCTGATCGGCGAGCACAGCTTCATCGGGTTCGACAACTACGTCGCCCTGGTCAAGGACGAGTACTTCTGGAACGCCACGCTCAACACCTTCGGCATCTTCCTGCTGTCGACCATCCCGCAGCTGCTGCTCGCCCTGTTCCTGGCGAACCTGCTCAACCGCACCTTCCTGCGCGCGCGCACGCTGTTCCGGATGGCGATCTTCATGCCGAACGTGGTCTCGGTGGCCGCCGTGGCGATCGTCTTCGGCATGCTCTTCCAGCGCGACTTCGGCGTCATCAACTGGCTGCTGAGCTTCGTCGGGATCGACGCGGTCGACTGGGACGCCGAGCGCTGGAGCTCCTGGACCGCCATCGCCTCCATGGTCAACTGGCGGTGGACCGGCTACAACACCCTGATCCTGCTCGCGGGCATGCAGGCCATCCCGCGCGACCTGTACGAGGCGGCGGCGCTCGACGGCGCCAGCCAGTGGAAGCAGTTCTGGCGGATCACCCTGCCGATGCTCACCCCGACCTTCGTCTTCGTGGTGATCCTCTCCACGATCGGCGGGCTCCAGCTCTTCACCGAGCCGCTCGTCTTCGCCAACGGCAACATCATCGGCGGCGACCAGCGCGAGTTCCAGACCCTGGCCATGTACATGTACGAGCTGGGCATCGAGAACCTCAACACCGCCGGCTACGGCGCCGCGGTCGCCTGGGCGATGTTCCTGATGATCGCCCTCGTATCGGGGATCAACTTCCTGCTCGTCCGCCGCACGGTGAAGTGAGGAACGCCCAGATGAACTCGGCATCCCGGCGCCTGTGGCGCACCAGCCCGCTGACCTACGTCGCGCTCGTCCTGGCGACGCTGTTCTCGATCTACCCGTTCTACTACATGGTGGTCATCGCCACCCGCAGCCTGGACTCGATCAACGACGTCCCGCCGCCGGTCACGCCGGCCGGGTCGTTCGGCGACAACTTCGGCCGCGTGCTCGACAACGACGCGGCGAACTTCCTCACCGGCCTGCTCAACTCGGTGATCGTCTCCGGCATCGTGACGGTCTCCGTGGTGATCACCGGCTCGCTGGCCGGCTTCGCCTTCGCCAAGCTGCGTTTCCGGGGCCGCAACGCCCTGCTGCTGACGATCATCGTCACCATGATGATCCCGACGCAGCTCGGCCTCATCCCGCTCTGGGGCATGATCCAGGACCTCAACTGGTTCGACACCCTCTACGCGGTGACCGTGCCGTTCCTGGTCAGCGCGTTCGGCGTGTTCATGATGCGGCAGTACGCCACCCAGGCCATCTCCGACGAGCTGATCGAGGCGGGCCGGGTGGACGGGGCGAGCACCTTCCGCATCTACTGGAGCATCGTGCTGCCCGCGCTGCGGCCGGCCGCCGCCGTGCTCGGCCTGCTGACGTTCATGGAGACCTGGAACTCGTTCCTGTGGCCGTACGCGGTGCTCACCTCCGAGAACCCGACGCTCCAGGTCTCGCTGGCCTTCCTGTCGTACGCCTACTACACCGACTACTCGCAGGTGTTCGCCGCCACGGCGGTCGGCACTCTACCGTTGGTGATCGTGTTCATCGTGTTCGGCCGCCAGATCGTGGGCGGCATCATGGAAGGTGCCGTCAAGTCGTGAGCAACCCCGCCAGCCCACCCGCCGTCGGTGTCGTCGAGGACCGTCCGCCGCTGACCTTCCCGCCCGGCTTCCTCTGGGGCGCGGCCACCGCCGCGTACCAGATCGAGGGCGCGGCGGCCGAGGGCGGCCGGACCCCGTCGATCTGGGACACCTTCAGCCACACCCCGGGGCGGGTCGTCGAGGGGCACACCGGTGACGTGGCCTGCGACCACTACCACCGGCTGGGCTCCGACGTCGCGCTGATGGCCGAGCTGGGGCTGAAGTCGTACCGGTTCTCGGTCTCCTGGCCGCGGGTACAGCCGGGCGGCACCGGCCCGGCCAACGCCGAGGGGCTCGACTTCTACCGGCGGCTCGTCGACGAACTGCTGGGGCACGGGATCGAGCCGTGGCTGACCCTCTACCACTGGGACCTGCCGCAGCCGCTGGAGGACGTCGGCGGCTGGCCGGCCCGGGACACCGCCGCGCGGTTCGCCGACTACGCCACGCTGGTCGCCGACGCGCTCGGCGACCGGGTGCGCTACTGGACCACGCTGAACGAGCCGTGGTGCTCGGCGTTCCTCGGCTACGGCTCCGGGGTGCACGCGCCGGGCCGCTCGGACGGCGCGGACGCCGTACGGGCCGGACACCACCTGATGCTCGGCCACGGCCTCGCGGTGCAGGCGCTGCGCGCGGCCCGGCCGACCGCCGAGGTCGGGGTGACGGTCAACCTCTACCCGGTCACCCCGGCCAGCGAGGCGCCCGCCGACGTCGACGCCGCGCGGCGCATCGACGGGCTGGCCAACCGCTTCTTCCTGGACCCGCTGCTGCGCGGGTCCTACCCGGCGGACCTGATGGCCGACCTCGCCAAGGTCACCGACTTCGGGCACGTGCGCGACGGGGACCTGGCGACCATCTCCACCCCGCTGGACGTGGTCGGCGTCAACTACTACAGCCGCCACGTCGTGGCCGCGCCGGACCCCGACGCCGAGCCGGAGCCGTACTGGCGGGCGCCGTCGTGCTGGCCGGGCAGCGAGGACGTCCGGTTCGTCACCCGGGGGGTCCCGGTGACCGACATGAACTGGGAGATCGACGCCCCCGGCCTGGTGGAGACGCTGCGCCGGGTGCACGAGGAGTACACGGACCTGCCGCTCTACGTCACCGAGAACGGCTCCGCCTTCGTGGACGAGGTGGTCGACGGGCAGGTCGACGACGCCGACCGGCTGGCGTACTTCGACGCCCACCTGCGGGCCGCGCACGAGGCGATCGAGGCCGGGGTGCCCCTGCGCGGGTACTTCGCCTGGTCGCTGATGGATAATTTCGAGTGGGCCTGGGGCTACACCAAGCGGTTCGGGATGGTCCACGTCGACTACGACACCCAGGTCCGCATCCCCAAGTCCAGCGCCAGGTGGTACGCCGAGGTGATCCGACGCAACGGTCTGGCCGCACAATAGGCCAGGGCCAGCCATCAACGGGCGGCCCCGGGGGCCCCCCCCCCCGGGGGGGGGCGGGGGCGGGGCGCCCGCGGGGGGGGGGGCCACCCCAAACCCCCCCCCCCCCGGGCGGGGGGGCCCCCCCCCCCCCCCCCGCCCCCCCCCCCCCCCCCGC
>NZ_JBICUN010000002.1:0-12775 GCF_043198195.1 Micromonospora sp. NPDC048868 | reverse complement strand
GGGGGGTGTGGGTCCGGGTGGTGCGCCCCCCCCGCGGGGCCCCCCCGCCCCCGGCCCGGCCCCCCCCCCCCGGGGGCGCCCCCGCCCCCCCCCCCCGGGGGGGGCCCCCGGGGCCGGTCCGCCGTCGGAGGAGCAGACAATGACAACGCAGCGCACCCGGTCGCTCGGGCGCCCGACCCTCGACGCCGTCGCCGCCCGCGCCGGCGTCGGTCGCGGGACGGTCTCCCGGGTGGTCAACGGCTCACCCCAGGTGAGCCCCGAGGCGCGCGCCGCGGTGCAGCAGGCCATCGCTGAGCTGGGATACGTGCCGAACCGGGCCGCCCGTGCCCTGGTGACCCAACGCACCGACTCGATCGCCCTAGTGGTGTCGGAATCCGGCGACCGGGTCTTCACCGAGCCGTTCTTCGCCGGCATCGTCCGGGGCGTCAGCTCGGGGCTGCTGGAGACCCCGTTGCAGCTCTGGCTGGCCATGGTGCAGTCGCCGATCGAGCGGGAGCGGGTTGAGCACCACCTGACGAACCAGCACGTCGACGGGGTCCTGCTGCTGTCGCTGCACGACTCCGACCCGCTGCCCACCCTGCTGGAGGAGCGCGGCCTGCCCACCGTGCTCGGCGGCCGCCCGGCCCGGATGCTGCAGCCCGGCGCGCAGCCCGCGTACTACGTCGACGTGGACAACGTGGGAGGCGCCCGGCGGGCGGTCGAACACCTGGCCGGCCGGGGGCGGCGGCGCATCGCCACCATCGCCGGCCCGCAGGACATGGGCGCCGGCCTGGGCCGGTTGACCGGCTACAAGGAGGCCGTCAGGGCCGCCGGGGGCGGGGTCGACCCCGCCCTGATCGCGTACGGCGACTTCAGCGAGGGCAGCGGGGCGGCCGGGATGCGTCGGCTGCTGGAGGACTGCCCCGACCTCGACGCCGTCTTCGTCGCCTCCGACCTGATGGCGTTCGGGGCGCTGCGCGCGCTGCGCGAGGCGGGCCGGCGGGTGCCGGAGGACGTCGCGGTGATCGGCTTCGACGACGCCCCGATCTCCCGGCAGGCCGAGCCGCCGCTGACCACGGTCTTCCAGCCGGTGGAGGAGATGGGCCGGCAGATGGCCCGCCTGCTGGTCAGCCGCATCCGCGGCGACGAGCTCCCGTCCCCCCACATCCTCCTGGACACCCAACTCATCGAACGCGCCTCCGCCTGACCCACCCACCCCACCCGCGCCGCCGCACCCGCCCATCTCCGCGTTGATCATGAAGTTGTCGCCCTCGACGTCGGCGTGTCGCGACAACAACTTCATGATCAACGGGCTGGGCCGGGCTGGGCCGGGGGAGCGGGCGGGGAGCGCGGGGTGGGTGTCTTGGTCAGTTGGACCAGCGGCGCAGTTCGCGCTTCGCCAGCGAGGAACGGTGGACCTCGTCGGGGCCGTCCGCCAGGCGCAGCGTCCGCGACTGGGCCCAGAGGGCGGCGAGCGGGGTGTCCTGGCTGACGCCGGCTCCGCCGTACGCCTGGATGGCCTTGTCGATCACCCACTCGGCCGTGGCGGGAGTGGCGATCTTGATGGCCTGGATCTCGGTGTGCGCGCCCTTGTTGCCGACCGTGTCCATCAACCAGGCGGTCTTGAGCACCAGCAGCCGGGCCTGCTCGATGCGCACCCGGGACTCGGCGATCCACTCGCGTACCACGCCCTGCTCGGCGAGCGGCCGGCCGAACGCGACCCGCTCGAGCGCCCGCCGGCAGAGCAGCTCCAGGGCCCGCTCCGCCATGCCGACCAGCCGCATGCAGTGGTGGATCCGGCCGGGACCGAGCCGGGCCTGGGCGATCGCGAAGCCGGCGCCCTCCGCCCCGACCAGGTTCTCCACGGGTACGCGGACGTCGGTGAAGTCGACCTCGGCGTGGCCGCCGTGCGAGGCGTCGCTGTAGCCGAACACCGTCATGCCCCGCCGCACGGCGACGCCCGGGGTGTCCCGGGGCACCAGGATCATGCTCTGCTGGCGGTGCCGGTCGGCCTTCGGGTCGGTCTTGCCCATCACGATGAAGATCTCGCAGCGCGGGTCCATCGCCCCCGACGACCACCACTTGCGCCCGTTGATGACGTAGTGGTCGCCGTCGCGGGTGATCCGGGTGGCGATGTTCGTCGCGTCCGAGGACGCCACCTCCGGCTCGGTCATGCAGAACGCGGAGCGGATCTCGCCCTCCAGCAGCGGTCGCAGCCAGCGCTCCTGCTGCTCCGGCGAGCCGAACTCGGCGAGCAGCTCCATGTTTCCCGTGTCGGGCGCGGCGCAGTTGAGCGCCTCCGGGGCCAGGTGCGGGCTGCGCCCGGTCAGCTCGGCCAGCGGGGCGTACTGGAGGTTGGTCAGGCCGGCGCCGTGGCGCGGGTCGGGGAGGAAGAGGTTCCACAGGCCGCGCTTGCGCGCCTCGGCCTTCAGTTCGGCCATCACCGGGGGCCGGGCCCACGGGTCGCCGGCGGCGGCCACCTGCGCGGCGTGCACCGGCTCGGCCGGGTAGACGTGCTCGTCCAGGAACGCGGTCAGCTCGGCCCGCAGCTGCTCGGTGCGGGTGTCGTAGGCGAAGTCCATCAACGCTCCCTGGCGGCGGTCAGCCCGTGTTCGACCAGCGGTGCCACCATGTCGCCGATCCGGTCGAAGCCCTCGCCGAGCGTCTGCCCGAGCGTGTGCCGGTAGTGGATGCCCTCGCAGATCACCGCGAGCTTGAAGCAGCCGAGCGCGACGTGCCAGTGCAGCGGCCCGACGTCGACGTCGCCGCGCCCGGCGTACCGTTCGATCAGCTCCGTCCCGGTGGGGAACCCGGCGCGCGGCCCGAGCCCGTCGGCGACCGGGTTGCCGGCGGCCGATTCGCTGCCGCCGAGCACGTCCCAGTAGGTCAGCAGCAGCCCCAGGTCGGCCAGCGGGTCGCCGAGGGTGGCCATCTCCCAGTCGAGCACGGCCCGTACGGCCACCGGGTCGACGGTGGCGAGCAGGTTGTCCAGCCGGTAGTCGCCGTGCACGATCCGGCCGCCGTTGGCGCCCTCCGGCACGGTGCCGGCGAGCAGGTCCCGCAGCTCCTCGATGCCGGGCAGCGGCCGGCTGCGGGACCGGTCGAGCTGGCCGGCCCACCGGCGGACCTGCCGCGCGAGGTAGCCCTCCGGGCGGCCGAAGTCGCCCAGCCCGACCGAGGCGGGCTCGACCGCGTGCAGCGCGGCAAGGGTGTCCATCATCGCCAGCGCCAGCTCCCGCCGCTGGTCGTCCGTGAGCGGGTCGGTCTGGGCGCGGGTGCGCAACACCTCGCCGTGCACCCGTTCCATCAGGTAGAAGGGCGCCCCGATCACCTCGGCGTCCTCGCAGAGCAGCAGCGCGGCGGGCACCGGCACGTCGGTCGGCGCCAGCGCGGAGATCACCCGGTACTCCCGGGCCATGTCGTGCGCGGTGGCCAGCACGTGCCCGAGCGGCGGGCGGCGCAGCACGACCTCGTGCCCGCCGGCGTTCAGCAGGTAGGTCAGGTTGGACTTGCCGCCGGCGATCAGCCGGGCCCGCAGCGGGCCGTCGGCCAGCTCGGGCCGGTGCCGGGCCAGGTGGGCGGCGAGCCTGTCGAGATCCAGCCCGCGGGGGGAGGCGGCGGCGGGGCTGCTGCCCGGCCCGTGCGCGTCGACGGCCGGCTCGGTCATCCGATTAGTTGATGGCAGCTCCGCCATGTTGTCAAGGTCGGGAGTTGACCCTCGGGACATGCCGCGGCAACAGGGGCGAAACGGCCACCGGCCAGGCTGGGGCCCAGCCTGCCGGCCAGCGGTGCCGGCCCGCCGAGCGGAGGGGTTCAGACATGTTGCTGCGAGTTCGGGTCACCCTGCCGGACCGTCCGGGCACGCTCGGTCAGGTGGCGCGCACCATGGGCGTGTCCGGCGCCGACATCGTCCAGGTGGTCGTCCTGGAGCGGCTCGGCGGGCGGGCGGTGGACGACTTCACCGTGGTCTGGCCGGGCGCGGCGCGGGTCGAGCGGCTGCTCGCCGGGCTGGCGGCGATCCCCGGCGTCCGGGTGGACGGGGTGTGGCGGGCGATCGGCGCGCCAACCACCTCCGGGCAGGACGCCGAGTTGCTGGCCCAGGTCGCGGCCAACCCGGTCGACGGCGTCGCCACGCTTGTCGACGCCGTTCCCGGGCTGCTCGCCGCCGACTGGGCGGTCGCCGCGGTGGTGCCGGTGGACTGGGCCGCCCGGACCGGCGCCGCCGGGGAGGCGACCGTCGGATACGCGAGCTGGCGCGCGCCCGTACCGCCGCCGCTGCCGGAGGTGACCCCGCTGCGGGCCCGGGCGATCAGCACGCCCGGCGGCGCGCACGTCGCGGTCGCGCCGTTCGGCCGGGCCGGCCTGGTGCTGGTGGCGGCCCGGGAGTGCGCCGGGACGCCGGCCGCGGCGGCGTTCCACGCCACGGAGGTGGACCGGCTGGCGCAGCTCGTCCGGGCCGCCGCGGTGATCCTCGGCGACCGGCTCGACCTGGTCGGATCGCCGGTGCCCGCCAAACCCTGAGTCGGCCTTCACGTCGCTGAGCCGGCCCGGCTTGGACCTTTGCGCCGGCCTGGCGTGGACCTCTGCGCCGGCCTGCCGGTGGCGGTCACTGTGGCGCAGGTCGCGCGACGGAACCGGAGCCGTCACCCCCGGGCAACCGGCCCGCAACAGCCACCGACGAGGGTCGTAGGCGGAAGGGAGCGAACCATGACGCTGTGGCGGATCCGGGCGACCGTGGACGACCGGCCGGGCTACCTGTCGGTGCTCACGGCCAGCCTGGCGTTGCGGGGGGTCAACATCCTCACAGTGCAGGTGCACACCACCGAGCGGGGTGCCGTCGACGACTTCCTGGTCGACGCGCCGGACACGCTCGACGAGGCCGGCCTCGTCGCCGCCGTGCACCGGGGGCGGGGCCGGGACTGCTGGGTGGCGCGCAGCGAGGCGCGCGGGCTCGCTGACCAGCCGACCCGGGCACTCGGCCTGGCCACCCGGCTGGTGCGGGACCCGGACGCGACCGGGGAGGCGCTTCGCGCCCTGCTCGGCGCGGACGCGGTCACCTGGCGACCCGCATCGGCGGGCTGCGTCGGCGGGCTCGCCACCACCACCATGCTGCTGGACGACCCGGCCGGCGGGTCGTACGCGCTGCGCCGCGCCGTGCCGGGCTTCACCCCGGCCGAGTACGCCCGAGCCCAGGCCCTGGTCGAGCTGTCGGCCGCCGTCGCGCGCCGGGCCGCCGAGCAGGTCACCCTGGTGCTGCCCGACGGCGCCGAGGCGACCGTACGGCCCGCGACCGTCGACGACCTGCCCGGCGTGGTCGAGCTGCACGAGGAGTGCTCGCCGCACAGCCGGCACCGGCGTTACCTCGGCGGCGCGGGGACGCCGACCCCGGCCCGGCTGCGCCGGCTGTTGGAGCCGGCCCGGGGCGTGACCCTGCTCGCCACGGCCGGCGACGCCGGGGCGACGCAGCCGGCCGGCGACACCGGGGCGGAGTCGGTGGTGGCGATGGCGAACCTGCTCGCCGAGGGCGACGAGGCCGAGGTGGCGCTGCTGGTCCGCGACGACTGGCAGCGTCGGGGCCTCGGCTCGGCCCTGCTGCGCCGGCTGGTCCGGCACGCCGAGCAGGCCGGCTACGCGGCCCTGGTGCTGCACGTCCACGCGGAGAACGCTCCGATGCTGCGCACCGTGCGGCGGCTCGGCCGGCCGGCCCCGACCGAGCGGGACGGCGCCCTGGTGACCCTCACCGTGCCGCTCGTCGAGGGCGCGTCCGCGCGGCACGGGTGAGGCGTCGCCCGCGGGCACGGGAGCTGTCCGGCGGCGCAGCGGGCGGGCGGATGCCGGCCCGTCGCGCCGCCGGTGGTGTAAGGAAGGGCACCCTGCAATCGCCATGCGTCAGCAGGGTGCCCTTCCTTACACCTCAGGTCGTCGGGTAGCTGTTGTAGTCGGGGAAGTTGCCGTAGAGGCGGCCGTCGCCGCCCTGGGTGACCGCGTGCACCAGCAGGTCGCCGCCGACGAAGGCGCCCTTCCAGGACGCGCCCCGGCCGCCGAACGGCTCGTCCCGGTCGCCCCGGGAGCGCGGCTTGTTGATGCCGACCTTGAACGCCTGGAGGTCGACCGCCAGCTTGCCGGCCAGCTCCTCGTCGTCGCAGGCCAGGGAGGCGACCAGCGCGCCGTTGGAGGCGTTCATCGCGGCCAGCAGTTCGTCGGTGGTGTCCACCACGACGATGGTGTCGACCGGGCCGAACGGCTCGGCGTGCATGAGCCGGGACCGGCCGGGCGGGGCCAGCAACACGGACGGCGCCACGTACGCGGAGGTGTCCTGCCCGTCGAGGAACGGCGCGCCGGTCAGCTTGCCCCGGTGCAGCGGCACCGCGCCGCCGCGTACCGCCTCGTCGACCTTGCGGCGCAGCTCGTCGGCCTTGGCGGCGCTGATCAGCGGGCCGAAGTCCAGCTCGGGCAGCGGGTCCCCGGCGGTCCAGTCGTCGCCGACGGCGAGCGGATGCCCGAACCGGACGGAGCGCACCACCGGCAGGTACATGTCGAGGAACTCGTCGACGAGGTCCCGCTGGACCACGAAGCGCGGGTACGCGGTGCAGCGCTGCTTGCCGTACTCGAAGCCCTTCTTGAGGTGCCCGGCGAGCAGGTCCCACTGGGAGAAGTTCCAGATGCCCCAGGCGTTGAGGCCCTCCTGCTCGATGAAGTGCCGCTTGTCGGAGTCGAGCAGCGCGGCGGCGACCTTGCCGCCGTTGGAGCGCCCGCCGACGAACGCCACCGCGCCGATCTCCGGCGCCCGGACGAGCACCTCGGACAGCTCCTCGCCGCCGCCGGAGACCAGGGTGGCGGGCAGCCCGGCCCGGCGCATCAGCGCGTGCGCGACGGTGAGGCAGACCGCCCCGCCCTGCGAGGGGGTCTTGGCGATGACCGCGTTGCCGGCGAGCAGCTGCACCAGCTCGGCGTGCACGAGCACGCTCATCGGGTAGTTCCACGACGCGATGTTGCTGACCGGTCCCGGCAGCGGCTCCCGGCCGTCGGCGAGCATCCGGTCGATCTCGTCGACGTACCACCGGACGCCGTCGAGCGCCCGGTCCACGTCGGCGCAGGCCAGCCGCCACGGCTTGCCGATCTCCCAGACCAGCAGCAGGGCGAGCAGGTCGCGGTGGGCGGTGAGCGCGTCCAGGGCGTCGGTGACCCGGGCCTTGCGGTCGGCGAGCGGGGTGTCGGCCCAGGCCCGGTGCGCGGCGGCGGCGTGCGCGACCGCGGCGCGGGCGGACTCCGCGTCGAGGCGGGCCAGGTTGACCAGCACGGTGTTGTCCACCGGCGTGCGTACGGGGCTGGGGGTGCCCACGGCGTGCCAGTCGCCGCGGACGAGGTTGTGCAGGGTGGTGACACCGTCGGCCGGGGAGCCGAACGCCTCGGGCGCGGCGGCCACCGCGCGGGCGAGGGTGTCGGACCAGGCGGTGCCGTCGGCGAGTCGTAGAGCCATCGCGATCTCCTCAGGTTGGCCGGGGGAGCGGCAACGTCGATGGCACCGCTGGTGTGGGCGTACTGTCGCGCGCCGGAAAGGGGCGGGCAACAGTACGTTCGTATGCCGGAACGCCCGGCCCGTCTCCCGCCCGGCCGCGACGCGCGTCTTCACCCACCCGTCCCAGCGATGACCTGCCCGTACGTCGCAATTCAATCCATATTTATCGATGGTGTGACGTACGTCCGGTGTGCAGGTAAGGGCTTTCCTGTCAGCGCCCCTGCGCGGGCGCACCGCAGGCGCATCGCAGGCGCACCGCGAGCGTCTTCACAAACCGGCGACCGCCGCATTACATTGTCGGTCATCCATGGGAGCGCTCCCGGGCCCGTGGCCGCACCCCCACCACCCTCGCCGGCACGCCCCGACCACCATCCCGCGCGCCGTCCCCGGTGCCGCCGGCGACGCCACCGACAGGAGCCCCGTCATGCGTCACCCCAGACGTCCGCGCCGGCCGGGCGACCAGCCCTGGCTGCCCCGCCTGCTGGCCGCCGGCAGCGCCCTCGCCGCCGGCCTCGCCCTCGCCGTCACCGCCCCGGCGCCCGCCTCCGCCGCGACGCCCGCCGCCGGGAGCGCCACGCGGACCGCGCCCGCCGCCGCCTTCAACTACGCCGAGGCGTTGCAGAAGTCGCTCTACTTCTACGAGGCGCAGCAGTCCGGCCCGCTGCCGGACTGGAACCGGGTCTCCTGGCGCGGCGACTCCGCGCTCACCGACGGCGCCGACGTCGGGCGCGACCTCACCGGCGGCTGGTACGACGCCGGCGACCACGTCAAGTTCGGCTTCCCGATGGCGTTCAGCGCCACCATGCTCGCCTGGGGCGCCGTCGAGTACCGCGCCGGCTACGTCGCCTCCGGCCAGCTGCCGCACCTGCTGAACAACCTGCGCTTCGTCAACGACTACTTCATCAAGGCGCACCCGGCGCCCAACGTCCTCTACGGACAGGTCGGCAAGGGCGACGACGACCACAAGTGGTGGGGCCCGGCCGAGGTGATGCCGATGGCGCGGCCCGCGTACAAGATCGACGCGAGCTGCGGCGGCGCGGACCTGGCGGGGGAGACGGCGGCGGCGATGGCCGCGTCGTCGATGGTCTTCCGGCCCACCGACGCCGCCTACGCCGACAAGCTGCTCGGGCATGCCAGGCAGCTGCACACGTTCGCCGACACGGTGCGCAAGAGCTACCACGAGTGCATCACCGACGCGACCAGCTTCTACCGCTCCTGGAGCGGCTGGCAGGACGAGCTGGTCTGGTCCGCGATCTGGCTGCACCGGGCCACCGGCGAGGCCGCCTACCTCGCCAAGGCCGAGAGCGAGTACGACAAGCTCGGCACCGAGAACCAGAGCACCACCCGCTCCTACAAGTGGACCATCGCCTGGGACAACAAGCAGTTCGGGGCGTACGTGCTGCTGGCCAACCTGACCGGCAAGCAGAAGTACGTCGACGACGCCAACCGCTGGCTGGACTACTGGACGGTCGGCGTCAACGGCCAGCGCGTGCCGTACTCGCCCGGCGGGATGGCCGTGCTCGACTCGTGGGGCGCGCTGCGCTACGCCGCCAACACGTCCTTCGCGGCCCTCGTCTACAGCGACAAGACCACCGACGCCACCCGCAAGGCCCGCTACAAGGACTTCGCCGTCCGGCAGATCAACTACGCGCTCGGCGACAACCCGCGCGCCTCCAGCTACGTCATCGGCTTCGGCGCCAACTCCCCGAAGAACCCGCACCACCGCACCGCGCACGGCTCCTGGTGGGACAGCCAGACGGTGCCCGTCGAGACCCGGCACACCCTCTACGGCGCGCTGGTCGGCGGCCCGTCGGCGGCCAACGACGCGTACACCGACAGCCGGTCGGACTACGTGATGAACGAGGTCGCCACCGACTACAACGCCGGCTTCAGCTCCGCGCTGGCCCGGCTCGCCCAAGAATACGGCGGCACCCCGCTCGCCGGCTTCCCCCGCGCCGAGACGCCGGACATCGACGAGCTGACCGTGGAGACCACGGTGATGCAGGCCGAGCCGCGCGCCACCGGCCTCAAGGCCATCGTCTACAACAAGTCCGCCTTCCCGGCCCGGGCCCTGACCGACGGCAAGTTCCGCTACTACTTCCGCCCCGACGGCACCGGCCCCGTCACGGTCACCCCCGGCTACACCCAGGGCTGCCCGTCGCCGGCCACGGCCAGGCAGTTCTCCGGCGACATCTGGTACGTCGAGGTGGACTGCACCGGGCACACCATCGCGCCCGCCGGGCAGTCGCAGCACCGGATGGAGGTGCAGTTCAAGATCGGCGTGCCCGAGGGCGGCACCTGGGACCCGACGAACGACCCGTCGTACCAGGCGGCGGCCGGACCGAACCGGAAGGTCACCCTCTACTCCGGGGCCACCCGGATCTGGGGCGAGGAGCCCGGGCCGGCCACCCCGGACACCACCGCGCCGACCGTGCCCGGCACCCCCGTCGCCTCGGCCGTCACCGCGACCGGGCTGACCCTGACCTGGCCCGCGTCCACCGACGCCGGCGGCAGCGGGCTGGCCGGCTACGAGATCACCCAGGCGCAGGTCGGCAGCGACGCGCTCGTCCTGCTCAACTCGGCCACCAACACCCTGGCCGTGACCGGGCTGCTGCCCGAGCGGACGTACCGCTTCACGGTGCGGGCCCGCGACGGCGCCGGCAACCGGTCGACCGCCTCGCCCGTGGCCGAGGTGACCACGCCCGCCGCCCCGGCCCCCGACACCGTCGCGCCGACCCGCCCCGGCACCCCGACCGCCTCGGCGGTCACCGCCACCGGGCTCACCCTGAGCTGGGCCGCGTCGACCGACAACGTCGGCGTCACCGGGTACCGGGTCTACCGGTCAGCCGCCGGCGGGGACACGCTGGTCGGCTCGCCCACCGGCACCACGCTGGCGGTGACCGGGCTGACCGCCGCGACCGCGTACCAGTTCCACGTGGTGGCCGTGGACGCGGCCGGCAACGCCTCGGCGGCGTCCACGTCGGTCGCCGTCACCACCGCCGACCCGCCCGCGTCCGGCGGCTGCGCCGTGACCTGGACGACCAGCGGCTGGGACAGCGGCTTCACCGCGAACGTCACCCTCACCAACACGGGCACCACCGCGATCGACGGCTGGACGCTCGCCTTCACCTTCCCCCACGCCGGCCAGAAGGTCGGCCAGGGCTGGTCGGCGACGTGGACCCAGACCGGCGCCGCGGTCACCGCCACCAGCCTCTCCTACAACGGCCGGCTCGCGCCGGGCGCGTCGACCAGCTTCGGCTTCAACGGCACCCACACCGGATCGAACCCGAAGCCCGCCGCGTTCACCCTCAACGGCACCCCCTGCACCGTCTCCTGACGCACCACCGCCGGGAGCGCGGACGCATCGCTGTCCGCGTCCCCGGCGGGCGTCGCTGTCCGCGCTCCCGGCGGGCGTCGCTGTCCGCGCTCCCGGCGGAATCTTGGACAGTTGCCGTTCTTCGCGGACGGCAACTGTCCAAGATTCACGCCTCGGGGCGCCAGCCGGCCACGAGCAAAGCGCGGCGGAGGGAGTCGGCCACCTCGTCGGGGCGGGCGCGGATCAGCCACGCCGGGAAGCGCAGGATGCGGTCCCCCGAGGTCCAGACGTCGTTCTGGCGACGCATGTCGGCCGCCCAGTGCCGGACGTCCATGTGGTGCGCGCCGTCGATCTCGACATGCAACCCCCACTCCCGCCAGTACGCGTCGAGCCACCGCGTCCGCCCGGAGGCGTCGGCGCGCCGCTGCTGAAGGTGAGGCGCGGGCAGGCCGTGGCGGCGGCAGAGCCGGACGAAATCGATCTCCGAGAGCGCCTCAGCGCCACCCGCGATGTCCGCCACGGTCTGCCGGATCAAAGCCCTCCGACGGGCCCGGGGCAGCGCGTCCAGCACCGCCGACAACTCCGCCGGTGTGACCCGTCGCTGCTGACAGCCGGCCGCCAGCACCGCCTGCGCCTCGTCGACGGTGCGGGCCCAGCCGGCCGCGTCCACCAGTGCCCGGGCGGTGGTGGTGCGCGGCGGCCGGGCGAGCTGGAGGTGTGCCGCTGGCAGCACCGACGCGCGGTGCACGACGACCGCAGGCATGTCGATCGGCAGCCGGCCCAGCACGGTGCGCCCCGCCCGCCGGTGCGCCGGCACGAGCACGTGCAGCGGCTCGCGCCGCAGTCCGCGTACGCCCGCCTCGGCGGCAGCCGTCGGGCCGGCCAGGACAGCACCGGAGCCCGTGGCGAGCACGGCGACCCACAACTGCTGGTCCCGGGTAAGCCGGCCGTTGCCCATCAGCACGACGCCCCGGCAGATCGCGCGCCACCGCCCGGAGCGCACGCGTCCGCGTACGGTGCCCTCGGTCAGCGTACGGATCGCCTGGGCGGTGGTGACGACGCCGGCCTGCTCGAACGCCAGCCAGTCGAGCGCGTCGGCCTCGTCGGCCGGGAGGTCGGGGTGCACCCGTCCCACCCTCGCCGCCGGCCGCCCCGCCCGCCGCCCCGCGCGGGGATCCCGGGCGGTAGCCGCCCGGGATTCGGGGCATTCCCCACGGCGTGACACTGCTGACGGTGGGGCACGGGGCGGCGGACCGGGAGCGGCTGGGCGAGCTGCTGACGGGGGCCGGGGTCGCGCTCGTCGTGGACGTGCGGCGGTTCCCGGCCAGCCGGACCAACCCCGACGTACGCCGGGAGGAACTGGCCCGCTGGCTGCCGGCGGCCGGCGTGGACTACCGCTGGGAGCAGCGCCTCGGCGGGCGGCGGCACACCCCGGCCGGCACCGACGAGCCGGACACCTGGTGGACCGTGGCCGCCTTCCGGGCGTACGCGGCGTACACCCGTACCGCCGACTTCCGGGCGGCGCTGGAGGCGGTGCTGGCGGACGCGGCGGTCCGGACCACGGCGGTGATGTGCAGCGAGAGCGTCTGGTGGCGCTGCCACCGGCGGCTGATCGCCGACGTCGCCGTGCTGGGGCACGACGTGCCGGTGTCCCACCTGATGCCCGACGGCCGGCTCGCCCCGCACCGCCCCGCCGACGGCGCCCGCCGGCTGCCCGACGGCGACCTCGTCTGGGACGGCTGAGGGGTTTTCTGCCGGATAACCCGTGCGGCCACGGGCCAGATGGCAGGAAGCACGGAGCCATCATCAGGCGTGCTCTGAGTAGGCAGGCGGTTGGGGCAGTCAATCCCAACCCAGAGCGTTCTTAGAGGGTGGTTCGGAAGGGCATGTCCGGTTGTGGGTTTGGCCGCGGGGTAGAGGTCCTGCCCGTGGGGCTATGCGGCTGGCGGTGGCGAGGCGAG